>JASLOB010000014.1 GCA_030745695.1 Candidatus Nanoarchaeia archaeon
ATGTCAAGATTATCATTCTTAAACCTATTTAGTAAACTAAATAAATATAATAGGTTACATGAATTAAAAACTGAACTTGGAGTGATAGAATTCGTTCGTTCATTAAAACCAGGAATTTATTGTCCTTCTGTTATAAATGACCCAAATAGATTTCCTCCTGAAGAGATAGGTAAATGTGAATATCCAAACATAGAATGTCCTTATATGAAAGACGATAGAAAATGTGGATATAAAAAACATCCCATAGATGTCACAGATTGGTATGAAAAAGCATCAAAACCAAGATATAGTGAGAAAAATAGTCTTGAAAAAGAGCTCAATGAATAAGTTTAGTAAACCTTTTAAACCAAAATAAAAATAAAATAAAATGATACAAAGAACATTAGTCTTAATCAAACCAGATGGTGTAAAAAGATCTTTAACAGGAGAGATTATTTCTAGATTTGAAAAAATTGGATTAAAGATTATTGGAATGAAGATGCAGTATATTGATAAAGAATTTGCTCAAAAACATTATACTGAAGATATTTCTAAAAGAAGAGGAGAAAAAGTTAGAAATAATTTATTATATTATATTGCTTCCGGACCAGTTATAGCAATTTGTTTAGAGGGGGTAGATGTTATTGAAATTATAAGAAAAATTGTAGGAGATACAGAACCAAAATCTGCTATTCCTGGAACTATAAGAGGAGACTATTCTCATGTAAGCTATGGATATGCAGATGATAAAAATCTTCCAGTTAAAAATTTAATCCATGCTTCTGCAAATAAAGAAGATGCTAAAAATGAATTAAAATTATGGTTTGGAAAAAAAGAAATTCATGACTATAAAGTCGATCATGAAGAACATACTCTAAATTAAATAAACCCATAATCAGGAAAATAAGTATATTTATATTCTTCATATGCAATTAATGATTCATAATTGATAATACTTTCTGGAAAATGTCTTCTCAACCCAGTTAAAGTATCATGAATCTTTTCAGCATTATCAACACATAAATAAATTAACACATTATATATTCCAACACACTTAACAGACCATAAAACATTCTTATTCATTGATAAAAATTGTTTTAATGTATTTTCTTTATCGTTATTTAATCCATTCATTCTTAATAAAATACAATAGACATTATAATTTATAGAAGCATAGTTTATTACAGGAACAAATTTTAAAATTATGCCTCCTTCTATCATTTTTTTAATCCTATAAGAAGTAGCATCATGAGAAAGTTTAATTTTTTTAGCTGTACTATAATAAGGAAGAATAGCCTCATCCGATAGTATACTTAAAACCTTTTTATCTTTATCATCTATCTTAACTTTTTCATTTTTAATTTTTAATTTCTTTTCTTTAAAATCTAAAAAACTTTTTGGAAAAATTCTTGCATTATAAGTTTTTGTTATAGCTAAAACTTCATAATCTTGTAAATATTCAGAACAATCTCCCAAAATTTTATCTAAGAATGTATCAGACAGTTCTATAACCTTGTATAACTCCACTTTTAGTTAGATTATTAACTCTATAACTAATTGCATCTCTTGATAACCCAACTTCTTTAGAAATTTGAGTACTAGACATTCTAGAATTTTGAGACAATAAATGTAAAAAATTTTTTATCTTTTAGATCTAACTTTACTTTCTTATCTACTTTAGTCTGTTGTAAATATCTCATGATTAGTTTAATTCTTAACTTGTATATAATATTTACGAAAAAAGTGAGATATTTAGTAGAATCCTTCTTATATTTAAAATTATTATAAATGATATTCTTTATTTAATCTTTCTTTTGCTAAATTTATATTCTTAGCAGATTCTCTTAAATTTTCTATAGTTATATTTACTTCATCTTTTAATTGATCTAATAATGTATCAAAATTATCAGCTTTTAATAGATAACCTTCTTTTCTTGATACAACTAATCCTGAATCTATTAATTTGTCCATATGATGTATTACTGTAGCCCTACTTAAATTAGATCTATCAGCGATATTATCACTTGATAATAAATGATCATGATTTGAGGCTTTTATTAATTCTAAAAATATTCTAAAACAAGATTTTTCTTTATCCCTATCATTAAACAACCCTAAACTATCAGAAAAAAATTGAAATTCTTCATTAACATCCATATTTCTTGGCTTTCTATATCTTGTTACTTTAATACTAAATTCTTTTATCATCTTATTAATAATCATAAGTTATTTAAATAAATTTTGGTTATTCTTATACTAAATTATACAAATCTTTATAAATGAGTAGTTTTTAACCTAAACTTGTTGATTTAAAGTCAACTAAAAAGAAAAGGCTAGGCTCTTTAGACACCTCAAAGAGCTTACAAGAATGAGTAATAGGTTCGCCTCTTTTTCCTATTATTCCTTGTGATACAAACCTTAAGAAAATGGCAAAAAAAACAAAGAAAGATACAGAAACAAAAGAATTAATTGAAAAGATGCAAAGATTGCAAGCTGAATTTGATAATTATAAGAAATATTTAGATAAGGAAAAGCAAGAATTTGTTAGATATGCTAATCATGAATTACTATTAAAATTATTAAATATTGCAGATAGTTTTGAGTTAGCTCTTAAAAGTAAAGAAGAAAATAAAGATTTTATTAAAGGAATAGAATTAATTTATGCTCAACTTTTTTCATTATTAGAGAAAGAAGGATTAATAAAAATAAAAACTAAAGGAGAAAAATTAAATCCTGAACTTCATGAAGTTATGTTAACAGAAAATGGTAATGAAGATAATATAATTCTAGAAGAGATACAAAGTGGATATATGATTAATGATAAAGTATTGAGATGTGCAAAAGTAAAAGTAAGTAAACAACTGGACGGAAAAGATGAACATAGAAGATAGGTTATATGGTATAAAACTTGAAGCTCAAGCAGACGCTATATTTGAAAAAGCAAACTATAGTTATAATAGAGTGGAAGAAACTGAAGATGTCTCACAAAAACTAGAATATCTTGAATATGCAGAAAAATTATATATTGCAATATTAAGAAAATGGAGAGATAATCATAGAAATAATCAAAGAGAAATAGGTAAAAAAATTAGATCAATTAAATCAATTAGAAAAGAGTTAGGAGGACAAAATGAGTAAAATATTAGGAATAGATTTAGGAACATCAAATTCAGCAGCTGCTATAATCCAAGCTGGAAGACCAACAATAGTACCAAGTGCAGAAGGTGCATCATTATATGGAAAAGCATTTCCAAGTGTTGTAGCATTTAATAATGGATCAGTATTAGTAGGAGAACCAGCTAAAAGACAAGCAGTTTCAAACCCAAAAAATACAATAATGGCTGCAAAAAGAAAAATGGGTTCAGGTTTTAAATATGAAATAGATAATAAAGAATACACTCCTCAACAAATTTCTGCTTTTATTCTACAAAAAATAAAGAAAGATGCAGAAGAATTTTTAGGGGAAAAAATAGAAAAAGCAGTTGTTACAGTTCCTGCTTATTTTGATGATGATCAAAGACAAGCAACAAAAGATGCAGGAAAAATAGCTGGGTTGGATGTTGTAAGAATAATTAATGAACCAACAGCTGCATCTTTAGCTTATGGATTAGATAAAAAAGAAAAAGAACAAAAGATTTTAGTATTTGATTTTGGTGGTGGAACATTAGATGTAACAATAATGGAGTTTGGGGATGGAGTTTTTGAAGTTAAATCTACTTCTGGAGATACGCAATTAGGTGGAACAGATATGGATGAAACAATAATGAAACATATTCTTGAAAATTTCCAAAAAGAAACAGGAATAGATGTAAATGATGATCCAACTGCTCTTCAAAGAGTAAGAGAAGCTGCAGAAAAAGCTAAAATTGAATTGTCTACTACATTAGAAACTGATGTTAATCTACCATTTATCTCTGCAACAGATAAAGGTCCTAAACATTTAAACATGAAGTTAACAAGAGCAGAACTAGAAAGATTAGTTGATTCAACTGTTAATAAATGTAAGAAAGCTTTAGAACAATCATTAAAAGATTCTAAATTAACTAGTAAAGATATTGATAAAGTAATTTTAGTTGGTGGACCTACAAGAATGCCAATTGTAAGAAAATTTGTAGAAGATTTTATTGGAAAAGAATCTGAAAGAGGGGTAGATCCAATGGAATGTGTTGCAAATGGTGCAGCAGTACAAGGAGGAGTGTTAGCTGGAGATGTTAAAGATGTATTATTATTAGATGTTACACCATTAACATTAGGAATAGAAACATTAGGTGGAATAAAAACTCAATTAATTGAGAGAAATACTACAATTCCAACTAAAAAATCTCAAGTTTTCTCAACAGCAACAGATAATCAGCCAGCTGTAACTATTAATGTATTACAAGGAGAAAGAGAGATGGCTTCCGATAACAAAAGTTTAGGAAGATTTGAATTAACAGGATTGCCTCCAGCTCCTAGAGGGGTTCCTCAAATTGAGGTTGCATTTGACATAGATGCTAATGGAATTATTAATGTTAATGCAAAAGATATGGGAACTGGAAAAGAACAAACAATTAAGATTACTGCATCTCAAAAATTAGATGAGAAAGAAGTAGAAAAAATGAAGAAAGATGCTGAAAAATATGCTGAAGAAGATAAAAAAAGAAAAGAAGACATTGAAGTAAGAAATAACGCAGACACTACTATATACACTACTGAAAAAATGATCAAAGATCAAGGTGACAAAATAGATAGAGAAACTAAAGATAAGATAGAAAAAGAAATTAATGAATTAAAAGAAACAGTAAAAGAAAATAATACAGAAAAAATAAAAGCTAAATTAGAAGAGGTTAACAAAGTAGCTCAAGAAATTGGTACAAAAATGTATCAAGAAGCTATGAAAGAACAACAAGAAAAGGCTAAAACAGAAGATAAAAAAGAAACTAAAGATAAAGAAAAAGTAGTTGACGCTGAAGTTGTTGATGAAAAAGAAGGAAAGAAAGAAAAAAAATAATTTAATGTAGTAATAAAAAATCATAGTAACGAAGAAAATGAATTTGGAGAGAAAAGCATTAAAAAATGGAAATAAAAAACAAGCTTTTATTATAAGAACTATAAACAAAGTAGGTAATTCTTTTTTAGGTACTCCAACTGAATTAAGGATTATTGGAGGATATAAAGAAGGAAAAACCCAACTTGAACTTACAGAAGAATTTCTTCAAGAAGTAATTAAAAAATATGGCCTTGATGTAGCTAAACCAGTTGCATTTTATATCATTAAACATTCGGATAATCTAACAAATGAACAAAGAAATGAATTAAGATATGATCATTGTAGGAATGGTGGGAAAAAAGCCCATAGACTAAGAATGGGAGTGCACGGAATGAGTGCAAATAAAAGAAGAAGTATAGGAAAAGATGTTTATGAATTAGGATTAGGAATACATGGATTGACAAAAGAAGAAAAAAGTAAGAATGCTAGAGAAGGTGCTAGAAATTCTGCAAAATCTAGAGGACAACATCCTTGGAATGATATACCTTGTAGAGAAGATTTTGTTGAAGGTGAGAATAAAATAGATATGCCTGAAATAGCTTATGCTTATAATCAAAGACTAGATAAGATCCCTTTATCCCAAGTGATAGATGATATAAATGAAAAATGGAATTATAATAGAAACAATAGATCATTGATAAATGCACTATATAGATTTAGAGAATCACTTGATGGTCAACAAAAATAAATGAAAAATATAATAAATTATATCATAATGGGGCTGAAGTTAGGTATGGTGTCTCAGTATCAGGTGCTTTGCATAGATTCAGAAATAGAGGCTAAGTTTCAAAATAATAATTACAAATGGATACCATTTTATATCTAAATAATTTCTAGATTAAGTGAAAAAAGAGATATTAAAATTAATATTGATAGTATCGTTAATTTTTATAATAGGTTGTACACAAAATATAGATAACATAATCATATGTAACTCACCCTATATTAAATCTTCTTTTGGTTGTTGTTTAGATAAAAATAATAATCTTATTTGTGATAGAGAAGAAGATCAAGAAGAAATTAAAAAATCTTTAGAAGAAGTTATAGTTAATGTTATACAAAAACCTAGAGAAGAGATTATTGAAAGACAAAAAAACTTAGAAAAATTAAGATCGGCACATAAATTTTGTAATCAAGATTTAGATTATAATTTCATGGAAATTTGTAGAGTTAGTGGTGATAAATTTAGATTACTTGTTGCTAATGAAGGAAAAATAAATATAAGGAGATTCAAAGGAGAATTTATTATGATAGATAATTTCATTGTGGATAGATTATTATATTTTGATTCGGGAGTGGGGGAAGGGATAAGATTTAGAGATAGAGAATCAGATACTATATTTTTAGGAGAGGAGCCTATAGCAATAAGGATAACTCCAATCATAGTAGAAAATGGAACAATAATAACTTGTTCAAAAAAATCACAAAAAATAGGAAATGTTTACTCTCCACTTAAAATGGAATTTTGTAGATGAATTCTTCCCCACGGCCGGATTGATACTTGGAGTTCAATCCCTATGGGTTGTTTAGATTAAATTTTAATAGTAAGTATTAAATATTTATATTTTAAAATCCTTATGAACTTGTGAAGGTTTTGGGCCAATACTATTTTGATATTTTCCATGATATAAAACTATTTTTCCTTTTGGAACCCAGAAGCTTATTTGTCCAATCAACATTCCAGGATATAATTTTATATTTTTAGTTGCATACAACTGAAAAGTTACGTTTCCTATAGAACCTAGGTCAATTAAATCAGCAGTAATATGTACAAATAAACCTAATCTTGCTATTCCTGATTTGGCATGTATTAATGGTACTAATTTTTTACTTCCTACTATTTCTTTACTATGTCCTAAAATAAAATCTCCTTTTTTTAATAATAATCCTTTTTTTGGTATTTTTTTAATTTTATATTTATTTTCTATTGCAGGATCTAAAATTTTATTAATATAAGTTAAATATTCACTTCCTAATGTTAAATCATAAGAATTTGTAGTAATATTTTTATGATTAAATGGTTTAATAATAATATTTCCTTTTCTGACTTGTTTTTTTATTTCTTCTCCAGTTAGTATCATTTTAATCCTCTTAACTTAGATTGTTTAGGTTTATTATATTTTGAATAACTTTTTCTGTAAGGGATTATGTTGCCATAGTTATCCCAAAAAGAAATTTGTCCTATGATCATATTTGGATAAATCCTAAGTGATTTTGCAGAGACCAATTCTAAGGTCCAAGAATGTTTAGAACCAGTATGCCCTAGATTTGCTGATACTTGTAAAAACAATCCCAACCTCCCTAATGAACTTCTACCAATTAGACTCATAGCATACTTTTTGCTACCAAGGATTTCATATGTGCTTGCTAGATATATTTGATGAGGTTTAAGAACAAAACCTTTCTTAGGAATTTTTTCCTTTTTCATTCTACTTTTAGAAAAAACAACTATTTCTTCTCCTATTCTATAATTATAACTATTAGGATTTATTTGATTTTTATTGAAAGGAGTGATAGTTATATTTGATTTTTTAATCTCTTTTATTATTTCATCTCCTGTCAATATCACTTTAGAACAACTCCACATACCTCTTAGGATAGATACTTTTCCTATATCTCAACACTAAAACAGTATAACCTTGGTATGGTCTTAGGCTATTAGACATCTTCTTAATTTCTAATAGCCGATTATACATAGAATCGTATAATTCTTTACTATCAATTTTTTTCTCTTTACAAACTCTTTGAATTGTGCTATGACAATAATGTTCTAATTCCTCATCAGTTTCTTGTAATAGGTCATTTCTTTCTTCGTATAATATCTCAAGACCTTTATACATTTTGGTTATATTCTTATATGAATCTATAGTCGGAAGAATATCAAAAACTTTTTCAAATTTAGAAATCAAACTTTCAGGGATTGGTGATTTAATATAAAATGGTGAAGCTAAAATAAATCCTCCCTCTTCTAAATATCCAATACATTTTTTTAACATTTCTTCAGGTCTAGGAAAAAACTTTAATGATGCCCCAAGAATAATATGTGTGAATTTTTCCTTTGTTTCGAACTTATAACCATCTTCTACAGAATAATCAATTTTAATTTTAGAGGCATATTCCTTTTTATTTTCAATTGCTGCTTCCACAGATTTTTTGGAGATATCAAATGCTTTTCCTTTACAATCACTTATTAATGCCAACTCTCTTGAAGAAAAACCAGTAGAACATGCTACTTCTAAGATATTAGAATCTTTATTCAAATTAGAAAAGACTTTCCATTTAGACAGAGTATTAAATGAGCCAGGAAGAACATTCCATTGATTGATAAAACCAACAAAATCAGTATAAGACATTTTCTCAATATCTTCAATTGTTGTCTCTTCCATTTTATATTACTCCTGCTTCAATTATCTTTATTTCTTTATTTTTTGCATCTAACTTGATTTTGATTCCATAAGGAATTGTCATCATAGGCATTATATGGCCAAATTGTAAATTTGTTGCGATAACTAAATCTTCTCTCCCATATTCTTTTGCTACTTCAAGTAAAGCACGTTCATATTTTTCAAAATTCTGTAAATGTTTTTTTAATTTAATTTCATATTCACTATCATCAAATTCAATATCTCCTCCAGGGATTCCGAAAATAATTCCATTTATCTTATTTAAAATTCCTTGTGCACCATAGTTTCTTAGCCAATATTTAAATTGGTTTGGAGAGGGGATATCTTCAGAAGTCTCTAAGAATAAGATTGTGTTATTCCATGCAGATTCATTTGGCCATAATTTCGTTCCTTTAATAATCTCTAAAACATCTGCACAACCACCTATCAAATTTCCTTCTACCTCTCCTTTGCCTTGGATAAATTTAATTTGTACAGGCTCTTGCATTTTTCTTTTAATATCTTGATATTCTTTTTTCCAAGGAACTCTATCTAATGTCCAGCCTTCTTCATTATTTTTTATACCGCCTATAGGTTTTTCTGAAAAAAGGGCTTTCTCAAAATATTTTTTTGTAAAATCATCTATTCCACCATTTTCTGCAAATCCAAATAATACTGAAGGTCCATAAAAAGATAAAAGGCCTGCCTTTAAACATAAGAGATGGGTAACTGTACTATCAGAAAAACCAATAAATATTTTTGGATTATTTTTTATGATAGCTAAATGTTCTTCTTTTAAGAAATCTAATAGTCTTATGGAATCATCCCCTCCAATTATTGAGATAATTGCTTTAACTTCAGGATTTTTAAATGCCCAAATTAAATCATTTAATCTTTCTTCAGGATGTGAATATATCCAATCAGGAGATTTTAATGCATTAGGTGTTTCTATAACTTTTAATTTAAAAGTTTCTTCTAACTGTCTTTTTCCAGTTTCATACTTATCCTTATACTCAAAAGCGCCACCCCAAGATAAAGTAATAAATGCTACAGTATCTCCTTCTTTGAGTTTTTTTGGTTTAATGTAATCCATTTTTATATTTTCCTAATTATTGGTGTTGAAAATCTAGATCTCTACTAATCTCCACACCTAATCTTTTATCAAATTCTAATTGGAGAAAGTTCCTTAAAACACTTTCGCTCCATCTTGTAGATAAACTAAATGTATGTTGTAATAAAGAAATATTTCTCAAAATTTTATCTTTTTCAGTTTTATGCCTCTCCCCCATTAGATTAGATGGAATGCTTAATATTGCCCCTAAACTTGAATAATTATCTAGTAATGTTTTAAAACAAAGATGTTTTTCTTCAATAGCATCATAAATAGACCAGGCACTATACACTTTATTATTATTTTTTCTAGATAAAAAAGTTTCTGCTCCAAACCCAAATTCATAACCAATTAACTCCCCACTTGAATCTTGAATTTGAATTAATTGGCCAATTTCTTGAGGGTCATTTTCTCTTTGTAAAAGAGTAAAAGTTGCACCCCTACCAATTATACCTTCTAATCCATATCCCCATTGATAATAGATTTTTGGATTCGAATCATTGGTTACTTCAATAGTTTTTCCAATTTCATCTAGGAATTCCATATCTTTTTGAGCATAAACTCTAACATCTCTAGGAGATATTGAATAACTCCCTAATAAAAGTTCGAGTATTTCTAATTGAATTTCTCTTTTTGGCTTTCCTGTTAGAATACCTAGGGCATTAAAATAACCTAAAAATCTTTCAGGTACTAATTCTAATTTATTTTCCTCACATATTGTATCTCTTAATCCTTGAAGCCTTAAAGATGGCTGTCTCATACAAAGACCTTGTTCAGGAATATTTCTCTCTACTAAAAATGATTTCCAAGGAGTTATAGTATCATTAGTAAATAGAATAGTTTCATCATCTGTTATCAATTCAGAAGAGGGAGAAATAGTGTATTCTCTTGATTCAAAATATCTTAAAAATTGTCCAATTATTTTGTCTAGATCAGATTTTATTTTCAACCCAATAATCTCCTTATTCTATCTTTATCTTTTGATGACCAAAAATAAGTAGGGAGTCTAGGACCGTTATTTTTCCCAAATAATAATTGATAAACATCTTTAAAGAAACTCCTTTGAGCTATTTTCTTTTCTTGATCAGACATACCTTCTCTTTTTGGTATGCTATATATCTCTAATTCAATTTCATCTAAAGTTAGACCATCTTGAGATAGGACTTTCTTTTCAAGAGATCTAATTTTTTCTCTTGCATCTGCTGACATTAAAGATAAATGAGAAGTATTAGGAGAATCTCTTAGCTCACTTCTCCCTTCTGAAAAGTGAGTTCTTGACCAATAATCACTTTTTTTAAGCCTATCTTCAATTGAAAAATCACTAAATTCTCCACCTTCAGATCTAAGAAGATCTTTAATAATTTCTAAGTTATAACCTGTAGCTTCCCCCAATCCAAATATTTTTCTAAAAGGTATACTTCTAGACAATTCACTTTTTGTTTTTTCAGTAATTAATTTTCTGAATCCTTCTTCCCATCCTTCAACATCTGAATCAAATTCTGCAAATGCTCTAATTACATCTTTATCTAAAGCGATATCTAAAGGAGCAGTTGGAGAACATCTAGCATATAAAAATTTTATCAACTCAGGAGGATATACATTTAATAATTCTCCAGGTGTAATAACATTTCCAGAAGAACTTGACATTTTCCCTGCTTGTCCTTTTATTCTTACAAATTGATATTCTTGAAAATGTGGAGGTGAATTTTCAAATATTTCTTTGACTATTTGACTTGAAACATCATAACTACTTCCAGGACTCGCATGATCTGCCCCACCTGGTTCAAAATTTACAGATTCAAAAACCCACCTCATAGGCCAATCAATCTTCCATGGTAATTTGATTACTCTATCTTTTGTAAAATCTATAGTATCTTTTTTACCAGAGTCGTGACATAAATATGTTAACTTACTATCACCATCATATGATAGAACTTTTGTGTTGTCTTTACCTGTAAATCTTGAATAAAGAACAATAGGAAAATAATTCTTTT
The DNA here is from genome assembly GCA_030745695.1 of Candidatus Nanoarchaeia archaeon. Lineage (GTDB taxonomy): Archaea > Nanobdellota > Nanobdellia > SCGC-AAA011-G17 > JACPNG01 > JACPNE01. The sequence continues at coordinate 11,497 of JASLOB010000014.1, forward strand.
TTTGTTCTTCAGTCATTCCCTGAGTCATATTCCTTGCTAAAATCTCTGCAATTTGACTTCTTTTATTTAATATTTCTTTAATTTGGAGATCATATTCTCCACTTTTATACATCTCTGTTTGTCTTATAAATCTTGGATTAATACCTAATTGAGATAAAGACTCCTCAAATTTTACTTCAAATCTTTCAGCATATGATTCATATTCTCCAAACGGATCATCTATTGAAGAATATGGTTTTCCAATTGAATTTTCAAGAGATTTAGGACTTCCAATAGGTATCTTTCTAAATTTATCAAAATCGTCCCAAGAAAATATAAATTCAGAATCAATTCCTTTTTGTTGTAATGCCCTATAAACTAACTCTGTGGTCATAACCTCCCTTAGGTTTCCAATATGTATTGGTCCAGATGGACTAATTCCTGAAGCACAAACTATCTTGCTCCCTCTGTGTTTCATTGCTAATCTATCTGCTATTTTGTAGGCCCAATGGCTATTTCCCATAATAATATATCTAAAGGTTGGTTTATAAGTGATACTATCTAGTAGTTAGTAACTATATTAGAATAAATTCAATAGAATTATTAAATATTTTATTAATAATAGTATATATCCATAAACACAAAAAATAAAATGTTCAACCAATATGAACATGGGCGTTTTTTAGGCAGAAAAGATGCTCATGAAAGACAAGGTACTTCTGAAAAAAAACCGAAAGGGAGATTTTGGATAGATGGAAATCCAAATGCTTTAGAAAGAACTTTAAAAAAAATAGGAGAGATAATAACACCTATACTCTATGATGTTGAAGAATTAGAGATTATTGTAAAAACTATAAGAACTGATGGAGGGTATGAACATGAAGTTAGGCACACTGGGAGTTTTACTCTTGAAGATTATGCTTATCTTGTAAAAACAATGAAAGAATCAAATACAATTCTACTTGATGAAAGACAAGATAAAAATAGTTGTGAATTTTCTCAAACAACTACCCACTCTATGTTTAATCCTTTTGGATTGAGCTATAGAAAAAAATAAATTTCTTCCCCACGGCCGGATTCGAACCAGCAACCTTCCGGGACCGGCTGACTTATTTTCATCCAAAGCCGAATGCTTAGTCAATAAGTGAATTCATCTACAGCCGAACGCTCTACCAGTTGAGCTACGTGGGGCATTAGCTTAGAAGAATTTTATATTAAAAACCTTTTGATTTTAAAGAGATAACTCTTCAACTACTTTTTGAAGACCAGTTACTACTCTCTCATCCCTTTGTCTTATATCTAATTGAAATTTTTTATCTAATAAATGTTGGATTCCTATAATGTACCTCATTGAAATTTTCATTCTTTCTTCATTAGTATATCCTTTTTCTCCTTTAGAAAATTCCCTAGCAAATTCTTTTGAATAAGACATAGGATCCGTATTGTAACTAATTCTTTTTGGGTCCATATAATCACCAAGTAACCAAAATCTTGACGAGTCCATTGTATAAAGCTCATCTTGACTTACAATTTCTCCTTCTCTATTAATACCATGCTCTGTCTTAGTATCTACTAAAATAATACCTCTTCCTCTTAAAAATCCAGAAACAATACCAAACGCCATAAGAGAATTATTTCTAATATTCATATATTGTTCTGGAGTACATATTCCTCTTGAGAACAATTCTTTAGGTGATAAAGTTTCATCATGATCATCAGATTTAGTTGAAGGAGTATCCATAACATAAGGTAGCTTACAATTAGGAAACCATTCTTTATTTATTTTATGACTTGCAAATTCTTTTTCTCCTTTTGACCAAGCCTGAAATAAAGATGTTGGAGTTGAACTTTTAGCCATATATGCTCTAAGAACATTTTCAAATGGTATTTGAGTAAGATTCTCTGCTGCAATAACAACAGAATTATCTTCTAATCCTGGAACATTTATTTGAGAAGTGCCAATTGCATGAGATACTAATCTTCTCATATGATGATGATTAGAAGCTAATATCTGATCTTTGAAAGGGATTTCTCCCCTATTTAGATCATGAGTTGAAATTCTTTGTGTTCTAACCATAATTCTTATTGGAGTACCATCTATTGTATTTAATGGAGGATTTTCACATTCATATGTCTCTCCATTTTTAGTATAAGAAAATCTTCCCCCAAAAATAGAATCAGAAACTTTTCCAGGATAAACTTTAAATCCTGTTAATTTTGTTACTAATCCTGAATCTAATATTGCTTGTGTAGAATTAACTATCCCTTCACTATCTATATATTTATTGACTAAACTTCTAACTTCTGTCCCTGTTAAATGATTTTCATTCATTCTTTATATCTCATCTTTCTTTTGTACTAAAATAAGTTAATTTATTTGAGTAAACTTCTACAATCTTTCCTTTTCTTTTATATCTTACTTTAGCTCTAGGCAGAACTAATTTTCCTACAATATGTAATTGAGATTCAATTTCATATGAAATAACTCTTTCCTCTCCATCTAACAATTCTTTTAGAGTCCATAACATCCTAATCCCTCTTCCACCCCTTTGCATTTTAGCTGGTTTTAATGTACCAAATTCATGTTTAGGTTTTACAAGATTAGGAGCTATATCAATGATCTCAACATCCTTTAGATTAGTTAATCTATTTTTTATGTGTAATAAAACTTTAATTTCAGATATTCCACCTTTATCATCTTTTACTTTAAATACTGCTTTTTTTACTGAAACTTTTTTTCCATATAAATAATAAACAACAATTGAAAATACTAATAAAACTATGATGAAAATAAATATTGATCTATAATCTGTTTCAGCTGTGATGTTAAAAGATTCTCCAGGTTGTAACTCAAAATTCCATTCTACATTTCCATTATCAATTTTATCTGGGTCAATGTTATAAGTTGTAAACATTCTTTTAAATCCATTTAATTCAACAACAAAAGCTTCTTTTACTTTTAAATTCCCATTATTTGATTTAACTAAATTAATTGTAGAAGTCAAAAATCCTGAATCTTTCTCAGATTTTTCATTAATATTTGGATTTCTTATAATTTTAAAATCCTTAACAAAAGATCCTCTCAATTTATTTTCTTGTGTAGCAGTTATGATTAATGTATAATCCCCAGGACTTGTTATGGGTGGAATCTCAAATTCTATTGTTTTTATTGTTTCTTGATAAGGAAATAATTTTAATTTTAATTCTTCTTTAAATAGTTCACTTTCTATCAAAATTATTACATCTTCTAAAATCACATTTATTTTATTTTTAAGTTCTATGTTAATAGATGATTTTCTTCCAGGTACAATTTCATCTAAAATATTTGAGGTTATCTCAACTAATTGTTCAGGAGGTATAACACTTACTATTAAATCATGATCTGTTTTATGATTGGGGTTTGATGATGATCTTATCCTCACAAATGTTCTATAACTTTTATCTGGCTTTATATCTTCTCTTAATCTTACTCTTACTAAAGTTTTCTCTACAGAATTTGCTTTAATCTGTAAAGTTCCTTCTTCTATATCAATATTTTCAAATATATCTGAGAAAGGGGCAACTGAAAATTCATCTGGAGTAACAAAAAAAGTATCTGCTACATTTTGATTGTTTCTAACACTTAATTCAAATACTCCAGTTCCACCAGGATAAACTTTATCTATTAAAGATTGGTCTGTAACGTATAATCTTTGTGAATATACATTTGGTGTTAATAAAAGAATTACTATCAATAGAATTACTATCTTTCTCATACACTTAAAGTTAGGATAGTCTATTTAAACCTTTTGATGATTTCATATATTTATTGAAAAATAGGTGTTAATTTACGTAATATGCTAGCTGTAAGATAGAAATATTTATATGGAAAATTTAAATATTTATATTTAAGAATGGAGGATCAAAATGAGTGGAAAAGGAAATCTTATTTTTAATATTGCTATGGGAACTTTAGCAGCAGCAGTAATAGGTGGATTCATAGGTTATAAAATATTTTTTCATAAACCTGAACCGAAAAAAAATTTATACTCCAAGAAAATCATTATCAGAGATAGATATTGGAAAAAGAGTAAGTTCATATAGAGAATTTGGGAATTTGAAAAGGTCACTTGGAGTAGAACCAATTTATAGATCTTCTACTAATATTTAAATTCTAATTATTTTTGCTATTTTATTTGTTAGATCTATTATTATAGATGGATTGTTTTCTAAAATTCCATCATCTATTCCAATATCTACTATTTTTTGGATTGATCTAGGAACTTTCTTTATATTAACTATAGGGTCTTTTCCTGTTTTATTTACAGATGTAGTAATGAATGGAACTCTTGCTTTTTGAATTAATTTTGTGAAAGGATGATTTGGAATTCTCATTCCTAAAGTATTAACCCCTAAATTAACTTCATAAGGAACTACTGTTCTTTTTTGTTTTAGTATAAATGTAAATGGTCCTGGAAGTCTTTGAATATAATGTTTTTTAACATCAAAATTTCTATAAATCCAATTTTTATCGTAAGCTATGACAGAAAAAGGTTTGTCGCTTTTTTTTAATTTTCTAATTTTTTTAACAGAACTCTCATCCAAAGCATTACAACCCAATCCATAGATTGTATCAGTCGGATAAACAAATATAGATCCTTTTCTTATATGATTTATAATTTCTCTTTCTCTTATTTTTGAAAATTCAATTATTTTCATACTATAGAAGTAATGTGGTTTTCTTTTTTAAAACTTATTACATTATCAACAAATGTTTCTATTTTTGGTTCATGACTAACAATGATGATTTGTTTTAGATTCAACTCTTTTAATACAATTCTTATTCTATCTAATTGTTCATCTGAAAACCCATCTGTGGGTTCATCTAATATTATTAAATCATTAGTTTTTATACTAGTAATTAAATTATTAATAACTTGATTCAAAGATAGTCTATATGCTAATGCAGCTGCTGTTTTCTCTCCTCCACTTAAATAATTATAATCAATATCATGATTATTTTGTTCTATTAGAGGACTTAAATCTTGATTTAACCTAATCTTGATATCTTCAGTGTTAACTAATGTATAAAACCATTTTTGAAATAAAGAATTAAAATCATTATAAACTTTTAACATAATATTATTCTCTATTGTATCTAAAGAAATAATAAAATATTCCTCTAACCATTCTTGTATTTTTGTTAATTGTTCCATATCTTTTCTTTTAAGTTCTTTTCTTTCTATTTCATTAGTCAAATTCTCTATATTCAAATCTATATTCTTTTTTTCAATTTCTAAAATATTTTTGTTAATCTCCAAACTCTTTAATTCTTGTTGTAAATTTTCAATTTCTTTATTTTTTTCTTGAGTTTTTTCTTCTATATCCCCAAACTCTTTCAACTCTTTGTATAAAACTCCATTTCTAACATTTATTTCTGTAATTTCATTATTCAATCTTTTTTGTAATGATTTTAAAGATTCTACATCTGTTAACTTACTAGAAATAGAATCTAATTTGACTTTATTAATTTCATATTCTTTTTCTAAATTATTTAATTTCTCTATCTCTTGTTTATTTTCGTTTAGATTAGAATTCAATTCTAATTCTTTTTTTTCTAAATTATCAATTTTTTGTTTTTGATTAGAAACCAAATCTTGCTCTTTATTAAGAACATTATCTTTATAGTCTTTAGGAACCTCTTGTTTACAAACTGGACAAACATTTAAATCTTGGATTTCATCAATTATTTTAGAAGAATTAATTGTTATTATTCTTGCTCCACTCACTTCATTTTTAGTAGAACTTAATTCTAATTCTTGTTCTTCAATATTTTTTTTTATTTTATTTAAATCTCTTTCTACTTGTTCAATATTAATATTTATATTAACATTTTTGTTGATATCCTCAACCTCTCCTTCTATAACTTTAATTTTTTCATTGTCTTCTTTTATTCTTTCTAAGTTATTATTTAATTTTTGTTCATTTAATTCTAATTGAGTTCTAATACCACCTAATTTTTTGAAATCAGATTCAATTTTAGATAATTCTTGTTTTTTTGATCTAATATCCTTATTTAAAGAATTTAATTGTGGGGTTAATTTGATTATCCCTTCACTTAACTTTGTATTTTTTTCTTTTAAAGATTCCAACTCTTGTTGTTTTGAATTCAAGTCTAATAAATAACCTTGTAATTCTCTATTTTTTTCTTTTATTAAACTTATAAAAACTTTAGTGTTGTCTTTAATTGTTTTATATTTATCAATCCCAAATACTTTTCTTAAAGTTTCTAATCTTGTATCATTAGAAGCTAATAAAATTTGTTTCATCTCATCTTGTGGAGTATAAACTGTGTATCTATAAACTAAATCTTTATTTCTAGTTAACATATCTTTAGGATAATTTAATAAATCAAGAATAGCTTGTTTCAATTCAACTGGAGAAAGCTCTTTTTTCTCTCCATTAAATATAACATGCCCTGAATCTTGTGTAACAGTAGTTCCTCTCTTTAATGTTCTTTTAATAACTATTTTATCATTATTTATCTCAAAATAGAGTTCTACATATCCTTTATTAGTTCCATTTCTCAATAATGAAGCTCCATTCAAATTACCTCTTCTTAATCCAAATAAAGCAAAATCCATCGCTAACAATATAGAAGTCTTTCCAGAACCAATATTTCCAGTTAATAATGTAGATCCTTCTACAAAATCTATTTCTTGTTTAGTATAACTCCTAATATTTTCTAAAATAATTTTTTTAAGTAACATCTTTCCAAATATTATCTAATCTTAAAATTTTTATAACATCACTAATAATTCTAGATTCAAAATCTATTTTAGTTTCTCCATCTTCTCTTTCTCTTGATAATAGATTCATTAATTCATTACTAAATTTGATATCATTTAGATTAGAATTCTTTAAATTTTCTATTAATATTTTAGTTTCAATTTCTTCTACAGTCCCCCCTATTTTAGGAGCTTCAAATTCTTTACTTTCTAATTTATTTGTATTTCTTAATATTGAATAAGCATTAGCTTTTTGTGTTATCTCTCTAAAATTTATATCTGAAGGTTTGCCTGAACTTAAAGTACCTTCAATTCTTATTGTTATAATTTTATCTTCAACATCTTTTAAATTATCAATTAATTCTTTTTCAATTTGAGAAGGAATTTGATTATTAGCATCAATTAACAAAGAACTAACTTCTTTTATTTTAATAGAGATGTGTTTAGTTATATTATTTGTTACATCTACTATAAAGAAACCTCCTTGTTTCAACTCTTCCAATTCTTTAAAATTATTAGGAAATAATGGTCCAGGATAAGCAATAGTTCCATAACCTTCATGTTGTTTAGCATAAACAAAATGTGGGTGTCCTCCAGCATAATAATTAAAGTTTTTAGGAAGTAAAAACATAGAATAAGCTTCTACATTCTCTAAATCTCTTGGTTTCAACTCTTCTAATAAAGCATGAAACATAAAAATTTTATATCCAGATTCTTTTTCTAATGATTCTTTATTCAACATTAAATAATCTTGTTTTTCTAACCCCCTTCTTCTCCCATACAATCCAGTTATTTTTACATTTGTTTTGTCTATAGTAAATTCTAAATTATTATCTTTTAATTTCATTACATTTTCTAATAATCCAGCTTTTTCTAGAACATCTAACATTGTTTTTCCAGAAACAGAATAATCATGACTTCCAGGAATTACATAAACTGAAATGTTTAAATCATGGGCTTTTCTTAATGTATCTGCTACTTCTTTTATCAACTCAATATCTGGCAGAGATGTATTGAATAAATCTCCAGCTATTAGTATAAATCCTACATTTTCTTTTATAGATTGAAAGATTGCTTCTTTAAAATGTAAAATACTTAATTTTTTTAATTCTGGTTCCCTCCAACCTCCAACATGACAATCAGCTATATGTGAAAATTTCATAACTTTAAACTAAGCTAAGAATTTATAAAAATTGATATGATTTAATATGATAGTTTAAATTAAAGAATAAAAAATTCATAATTCTATTATAAATAATTTATCTTACAAATTTAACAGAATTTTTTTCTAAACTACAATCATTAATATCTAAAAGTTCATCTTCTTTATGGGTAAAGGAGACTATTTTGGAAATACTTGGATTTAAAGTTGCTAAATTTTTACTTTCATTATAACGTGATTTAGAATCACTCTTAAAAATTACTTTCATGAATAAATCAACTTTTTTATCTCCAATATTTTCTACACTTAATTTATCTTTGCATGTGCTTATTAGTAATATCATTTTATTTTTACCACCTTTTTCAATAATATTTCAACTACCTCAGAAGGAGATTTATTTTTAAGTTCTGATGTAGTTGCATAATCTGGAACAGGGATTTTTAGAGGATCTTCTTTTTTCTCAACATCAACTTTATCTTGTTTCTTAGTAAAACTAGATTTATATCCACATTCTGGACAAAACTTAAACTCTTTTTTTAAACTTGCTTCACAATTATAACACTTCATTTTCCTATATTTTTTTAAATAAAAAGAGATATATAACTCTTTTCAATCCATAAGAAACTTTAATTTATGAATAATTCTATATGTCACTACTACTAAATAAGTAAAATAGTAATATTTATAAATAGGTAAATTAGACTATATGATAGTAAGATAATCATATTTTAAGATTTATGGAAGAATAAAATGGTAGAATATTGTTGTATTGAAGGATGTGAAAGAAATCCAGAATACTCTATTAGATGGGAAGAATTAAGAATAGTTATGGATTCTCCAGTATATCAAGAATTAGTAAAAACAGGAGAGTTAAGAGTAAGAGAAGAGTAGTTCTATATCATTAAGATGTCAAGAGTTATGCAATCAATTGAAGAATTGAAATTAGAAGGAATAGAAGAACATCTTAGATACTCAAGAGAAGTAGAAGATGCAAATGAGGGGTGGGATAACTTATTTTTGAACATTCTAGCTTTACCAAATGAACAACTTAGATCAAGCTATTTTCATAGATTAAATAAAGAAAGAGGTTATAGAAATTAAAAAAATGAAAAATAAGATTATAATTTTGTTGTTATTAAGCTTAGTATTTGTTAGTAGTTGTAGCTTAGGATTAGAGGGCATTACAGGAAGAGTTGTATTAGAAAATACTTTAAATGAAGAAGAAGAAAATGAAAGATTAGAACTTATTGAAGAATTAGATAGATTACTTGAAGAAATAAATTCTCCATTTATAGACCTAGAAACTAGAGAAAATAAACATATTTTTAATTTTTTGCTACCTAAAAGATCTGGAACTTATGCTCCTTATTATGAAGTATATGATCAACCAATAAAAATTGATTATGAAATAGAAAGTGATTGGATTGTTTCAATTTATTTTTTAAAATCTGAAGAAGATTGGAGAAAAAGTACTAAATTAGATGGTGTTGAAGAAAACTTTGAATTTTTTTGTGAAAGTAGAGGAAAAAAATTAAAAGGAAGTTGTGAAATTGATTCAGGAGGTTTTGGAATAATTAATTCAGGAAGTAATATAATTAATGTTAGTATGAACTTAACTATAGCCCCAATCAATAAAGAATAAAAAATGAAACTTAAAGACTCTAAATTAGAAAAAGCCATGGAAACTCTTATTATAAGGAATATTCAAAGAGAGATTGAAGGTTTAGTTTACAACCCTGGTTGAAAAAATGAAGGTGGTCTGTTAGGTATTAGGATAGCTAATTTGAAAGAAAATGGAAATAAAGCTAAATATTTTGATATGTTAAGATATAGATATGACTCTTTAGAAGCAAACAAAGGTTTATAAACAGTAAATACAAAATAGTAAGATAAGGTACAGTGAGAGAGCACTTGTAAACAACATTTCGCTTTTTCTTTAAGGTGCTTAAAATATAAGAGATAGAAAAATGAAATTTGAAGATTTTAAATTAGATAAAGATTTGTTAAAAAACATTAACGATCTAAAATTTGTAGAACCAACACAAATACAAGAAAAATCCATCCCCCATATACTTGAAGGGAAAGATGTAGTTGGAGAATCAGCAACTGGATCTGGAAAAACATTAGCTTTTGGTTGTGGAGTTCTAAAAAAAGTTTCTCCAAAAAAAGGATTACAAGGATTAATATTAACTCCAACAAGAGAATTAGCAGAACAAGTAAAAGAATCTATAAAAAATTTAGCAAGACACACTCATCTGAATATTATTTCTATATATGGTGGGGTAGACATAAAAAAACAAATTTATAATCTTCCAAAAGCAGAAATTGTTATTGCGACTCCTGGAAGATTACTTGATCATTTAAAAAGAAAAACTGTTGATCTATCTAAAGTTAACATATTAGTTTTAGATGAATGTGATAGGATGTTTGATATGGGATTTAAAGAGGATATAGAACAGATTATTAGAAAATGTCCAAAAGAAAGACAATCTTTATTCTTCTCAGCAACTATATCTTCAGAAATAAAAAAATTAGCTAATAATTATTCAAATAATCCAATTAGAGTATCAGCTAAAATAATGGTAGATCCTGAAAAACTTAAACAAGTTTATTACAATACTCCTAGAAACATGAAGTTATCTTTACTTGTCCAATTATTGGAGATGGAGAAATCTGGGTTGGTAATGGTATTTTGTAATACTAGAAGAAATGTTGATTTTGTGGTTAAAAATCTCAAAGTAAATAATATTAAAGCAATAGCAATTCATGGTGGGATGGCTCAAAATAAGAGAAACAACACTATTGAGATGTTTAATGGAAATAAATTTGGAGTACTAGTTTGCACGGATGTTGCAGCAAGAGGATTACATATTGATAATGTTTCTCATATCTATAATTATGATATTCCAAGAGATCCAAAAGATTATGTTCATAGAATTGGAAGAACAGCAAGAGCTGGTGAGGAAGGAAAAGTAGTTAATTTACTAGCAGAAGATCATTTTGGTAATTTTTCTTTGATAAAAAGAAATTATCCTAATTTTGATATTAAAAAAATGGGAAACATTCATGTTAAAAAAATTAAGTCATTAAGAACAGATAACTTTCAAAAATTTGGTTCTAGAGGAAGAAGTAATTTTAGAAGATCAAATTCTAGGGGAAATTTTAGAAGAAATAATGATAGAAAAGATGATTCTAGGAGAAATTTTAGAAAAGGTAATGATGAAAGAAATGATTCTAGAAGATTTCAAAGAAGAACTACAACCCAAAGTCATAGAAGAAGATAATAAATAATCTTATTAATTCTTAAATCATTTTTAGGTGTTTCAGTTATATCATGGTCTATGTTTATAGTAATGTCATCATTATGGTTGGTTTAGGAGATATTACATAAAGCAAAGCCAATAATACTTGCCACCTCACTTTCTATTGTACTTCAAGGATTAATTGTTCTAGGTGTTTTACTTAACTAAAGAAAAGTTTATAAAATTTGTATAATGTTAAATATTGAGTAAGATAAAACAAGGAGGAATAAAATGCAACAACAAAATCCAACATCTAATGTAAACCAACAAGTTAACCCTACAACTATGAATTCTACTCAAAGTAAAACACAAGTAGTAGACTCTCCAAAAAAAGAAAATTGGATTGTTTATGGATTAATAGTTTTAGGTGTAATTATAATTACATTTGGGGTATATTGGTTTTTTTTAAGATAATAAGATGGAAAAAGAGATTACATTAGAAGCGGAGAAAAAATATAGTATTTGTACTTGTGGTAAAAGTAAAGTTATTCCTTTTTGTGATAATACTCATAGAGAATTAAATGAAAAAACTGGTTGTAGTTATAAATCATTAAAGATAACACCTAAAAAAAAGATTATTATTACTCTATCTTCAAGTAATTGGGAGGATAAAGAAGAAAACTAAAATCTTAATTATTAATTGAATATATAAATAATATTAATGAAATGATTAAAAAGATAACACCTAAATAGGGATAATGCTTCTTATCTCTTTCTAAATTATATTTGATATAAGATGTAATGTGTAATTTTTTAGCTAAATAAAATGATAATTTCCAAGCTTTTTCTGGAATGATTAAAAAAGATAAACCTGCTACAAGAAAAATGCCTGATCTAATTAAATTAATATTATCCATACTATATTAAATAGTTAGATATATTTATAATCTCTCCTCTTCTAAAAATAATATGAAAACAAAATTTACTATATTCATAATATTCTTATTATTAATTTCAACAGTAGAAGCAGTTGATTATCCAAAATTAAATGAGTTTGTAACAGATAATGCAAATTTAATTTCTCCAGAAGATGAACAAAAGATTATTGAGATAGCTAAAAAAATAGAAAAAGAAACTAGTGTAGAGATAGCAATAGTAACTATAAAATCATTAGAAGGGTTAGATAAAGAACAATATGCTTTGGAATTATTTGAACAAGCTGGAATTGGAAAAGAAGACAAAGATAATGGATTATTAATATTAGTAGCAATAGAAGAAAGAGAATATAGAGTAGAAGTAGGTTATGGATTGGAAGGATTGATTCCAGATAGCTCTAAAGTAACTATAGGAACAAGAATTTTAGAACCAAATTTCAAAGAAGATGAATTTGGAAAAGGAATTTATGAATCCTTAATAATTATTCAAGATATATTAGGAGGTGAAGGAGAGATATTATCAAGATATCAATCAACTTATACAACTAATAGAAGAGGAATTAGTCCAATAACTTATATTTATTTGATATTTTTCATTATTTCGATTACAGGTAGTCTATTTGGAAAAAAAGGAAGAAGACATGGATTTTTATTCTTTCCTTTAATCATTCCAGGTGGTGGATGGAATGGAGGAACCGGGGGCTTTGGATCAAGTGGATTTGGAGGTTTTGGTGGGGGAATTTCAGGTGGAGGAGGTTTCGGAGGGAACTTTTAAAAATTTTAATATATACATAAAGGAGTAAAAATGGAAGATACAATACAAAATTTAAAAAAAATATTAAAAGAAAATCTGATTACTGTAGCTGAATATGGTAAAAAAGATAAAACTCACTTAATAATTCTAGAAAAATTAGATGCTAGTATATTAAATGAAGTTAAACAAGAAATAAAAACCTATCATAAAAAAACAAAGAAATATCCATTATTATTAACAAAAGAAGAATTAACTGATGGATTAGATGTATTTCCATTAGAATTTCTAAATATTAAGTTAAATCATAAGATATTATATGGTGGGGGAATACTAAAAAATCTAAAATTTGAGAAAAAATTTGTACGAAGAGAGTTAGAATTTGAATTTAGATCAAAATTAATAAATTTAAGACAAGGTTATTTAGAAGTTGAAAATAAAAAACAATATAAAATAATAATAGAAAAAGCCATTCCAACATTACTACCAATACTAAATGGATTGTTATTTTTAAAAGATGTAGACATTCCAGAATCACAAGATGAAATATTCAATTTAGTATCTGAAAAGTATAAAGTAGACATAAGTATATTGAAAAATTTAGAAACTTTAACTAATGAAGAAGAGTCAATTAAAGATCTAATAAATTTACTCTCAGAATTAGGAGAGACATTAGATGAAATGAACATATGAGTATATTTAAAAACTAAGAAATAACAAAAATAAGATGAGAAGAATGAAGAAAAACACTAAGATTATAATTGGTGTAGTATCATTTGTATTAATCTTAACTTTTTGGTATGTTGGAATTTATAATAGTTTGATTACTTTAGATGAAACAGTAAATGAAAAATGGGCTCAAGTAGAGAACCAATACCAAAGAAGAGCAGATTTAATTCCTAATTTAATAAACACAGTTACTGGAGCAAGAGATTTTGAAGCAGAAACTCAAGCTGAAATAGCAAGATTAAGAACTCAAGCAACTCAAATTAAAAATGATGTAGCTAAAGGTTTAGCTCCTAGTCAATTAAATCAAATGGATAGTAGAATGGGTTCTGTTTTAAGTGGATTAAATATAGTTGTAGAAGCATATCCAAATTTAAAAGCAACTGAGAACTTCTTAGCTTTACAATCTCAATTAGAAGGAACAGAAAATAGAATATCAACAGAAAGAATGAGATATAATGAAGCTGTAAAATTATTCAATATTAAGATAAAAAGAATTCCAAGTAAATGGGTAGCATCCCAATTAGGCTATGTAGATAAAGAATTCTATGAAATTGAAGAAGGAACTGAAGAAGTCCCATTAGTTGAATTTTAGTTTTTATTCTTTATAGTAAAGTTATTAAGTTTTTCATTTTTAGAGATTATTATGCAAGAAAGAGTAACAAAAGCAGTAATAACAGCAAGCTACAATGATGATGGCAAAGAAAGTCCTATTAGAGATAAAGTTATGTATCAAGCACAAAAAGAAAGAGAAAAAGGCTATAAATTTCTTAATCATCTTATTTTAAGGGACACTAAAGACCATAGAGTTACTAAATTTAATCTTTTATTAGCTGAAATCCCTATAATCTCTCATGTTTTGTATAACGCATCTAGAACCTCTTTAGAAGAAATAACAGTTGTAGGAGATGAAGTAACAAAAACTAATGTAGGGGCTTTCTCAGAATATTTTAAAGATTCAAGATTTAGATATGTTGATGAAGGTCCTCCAGAAGAATGGAAACTTTCAGAAACATTAAGAAAAGGAGATTCTGGAGGTCAAGTAGTATTAACTTTAATGGGTGATTTGCCTTTAGCATGGAACCTAGAACATATTTTACATGACCCAGACATCCCTAACTATGATGCAATTTTTGATCTTAATACTAAAAGAAAAGTTGGAAAACATTTTCCAAGATACTACCATTTTAGGATAAGACATAAAGGAGTTAACTGGCTTGCAAAAGAACCCAATCTTTATTTAATGGACATAGGAAAGATAGAATATGTAGCAGATTTAATGTATAGTGGTAGAAAAACTAATATGGGTGAAGGGAGATGGAAACTATTTGAAAAATTATTTATTGAAAATGGTAAGTGGAAAATTACATTAGATGGATTGGGTAAAGTATATTCAGCTCAAATAGCTTTTAATTTAATAGCAGGAAGAGAACTACTTTTAAAACCAGAAAAAATTCAAAAAGTAATAAATGATTTAGCTGGTATAAAAACAAGATTTAAAGCAGACAATAATCAACCAGGAACATTAGAAGATATAGATTCTTTAGAAGACTGGGCTTATATTTATGATATGTTGTCAGAAGCAAAAGATAAATATTATCCTTATTTTTCAAAATTAAGAAAATTTTCAGAAGATGTTATGCCTGAACTTAAAAGAAAACATGAATTTTATTATGGTTTTAAGGATTATATGAATTCTTTATTTAAAGAATATGATCTTCTAGAGCCTTTTGTTAGGAAGGGTGTATTTGAAAATCCATTTACCTCCAATAAAATAGACTCTTCTACAAGGAATAGAGTAAAAAGAATGATGAAACTTAATATTTTAGCCCATGGAAGATATAATAGAAGATTTTAGAAGAAGATAAATATTTATATTAAGAAAATTAATGGAAATTGTGAGGGAATTTAGAAAATGAATGGAAAAAACTAAAATTAAAAAGAAAACATTATTCTTAAAAATTTAATTTATTCTAAACAACAACACTCTTTCCATTACTCATGATCTTAACTTCTTTTTTAGAATATCCAATATCAAAAGCTAAAGAAGCTAAATTATTTAATTTTTCGCTGGGACCATGAGCAGGAATAATATTTTGAGGCTTGATCATATTAATTAAATCTCTTAAATCTTCTCTATAAGCATGACCACTTGAATGAACGTCTTTAAACACTCTAACATGTTGATTTTTTAAATTTCTTTCTAACTCTCCTCTATTCTTTAGATTAATTTCAGCTGGAATAGTTCTATTTGAAAAAATAACATGATCATCTTTCATAAAATTAAAAGGGAGTTGTTTAGTGGCTAATCTTGTTAATATTGAATTAGGCTCCCCTTGTCCTCCAGTACATACTATCAAATAATTATCTCTTCCTTGTTTTTCTATTTCAGCTAATTTTCTTTTAACTTGGGCTCCATATCCAACAACATCGCAACTCTTAGAAAAATTAATAAGTTTAACAGCTTCTGCTGCTTTAATATATTTATTCATAGATCTTCCAAGAAAAACAACTTTTCTATTTAATTTTTGTCCAAATTCAGCCATAGATTTTAGTCTAGCAATATGAGAAGCAAAACTTGTTGTTATGATAGCATTTCCAGTATTCTCCACCCCTAACATAACATCTTTTAACATCTCTCTAGCTACTTTCTCACTTGGTGTCTTACCATCTTGATGAGCATATAGAGATTCGACAATTAAAGCTTTTACATTTCCTTTTCCAATTTGTTTTAATCTTTGGAAATTTGGTTTTTTTTCAATAACTGGGTTGTTATCAAATTTAAAATCATTAGCATATAATATTGTTCCTTCTTTAGTATGTAATGCAACTAATGAAGTTTGTAAAGTAGAATGAGTAACATGAATAAACTCTAATTCTATATTATTAACTTTGTAAGTAGAATTAGGATTCATCTTTATTAATTTATTTTTTAGATTAACTCTTTCATTTTGCAATTCTGATTTTAGAACTTCTAGAGTATATTGGGATCCTATAATTGGAGCATCATAATGAGGAGCTAGATAAGGAACAGCACCTATATGATCTAAGTGACAATGTCCAAGAACTATAGCTTTAACTTTATCTTTGTGTTTATTTAGGATATTATCATTAGGAATCGCTCCTAGCTTAATCAAACCCTCAGTTGTAAGATTTTTTCTCTCTCCACCTTGTTCTTCAAAATCAATTATTGCTGGTAGAAATACACCCATATCTAGAATTATTATGTCATTTCCTATTTTTACTGCAGACATATTTTTGCCAACTTCACTATAACCTCCAACACTGAAAAATTCCATTTATATGAAAAAAGAAAAAGGGTTTTTATAGCTATCTATTTAGATATAAAAGTTTCACTGAACTCTTCATGTAATAGGCTACCATCTGAACTTAGGAGACTATGTCTATATATTACCCCTTCTCTTTCATCTTCTTCGATGATACGATATAAATTACCTTCTTTATTAGAATAAACAAGTCTTTCAAATCTAGCTTCCTCACAGTACTCTTTCTAAATTCATCATACTCTCTTAAATTTTTTTGTAAGAAAGATTAACTTTGCAAATTGCAAGGGATACATAAGAATACTTAGTAAACTATATTCTATTTTTTTGTGCCCATTAAAATCAAGCTCTAACGGTTCCAATTTTTTAGTTTTTTTAACAAACTTTAATATATTCTGATAATACTCTGTTACATAATAAGCTCCATAGTTTATTTTTCCATTCTTAGAAGTACAAATTCTACCTCCAATATTTTCAGTTATTACTAGAAAATTATTTTTGCCATATTTTTTCAAGTGATGGGCACACCCAATTCCAGACACCCCTCTCCCAATTATAATTATATCATACTCTTTTTTCATAAAACAACAAAAGAAAGAACTAATTATAAATCTTACCTAATCAAAATAGAAACAATAAAAATCAAAACTGTTAACGCGGCTGAAATCAAACAATAAAAACAATAATTCTTGAGAATTTTTGCCTGTATATAAGTCAAAAAGCCTGAGAATAAAACTCCAAGTCCTGATCCAATTAGTAATATATTCTTAATCAATAAACTCCCATCATACAATAGATAGATTCCAATTACGAAAGCAGAAAGGTAAAATATCAAGCCTAAGATTTCATTCTTAATTCCAAACGTTTTTCCATAATCACTTTCAACAACATCACTACAATTATCTCCTATAGGGCAGACAAGCTTCTTTTCTCTCTTAAAGTGTTTATATGTTAGATATCCAGAATCAATAATTCCTAGTAATGCTAAAACAATCAAGGAAACAATAAACTGAATTTCCATTATTTTCCTCCTTCACATGTTAAAACAGAAAGAGCAATTGCCATAAACAAAATAGCAACATCTCTAAAAACAATATCTAAAACAAAAATATTTCCAACCACTATTAACAACATTGTAACAGCTGCAACAACAGAGGCCCAAAATATCTTCTTATTAGATAAAAGCCAGAGAGCTAATAAAATCTCATAAACTGAGAAAGCCATAAGAAAAGTTTCTCTGCCCGATTCTATAAATCCAGGAATAAATCCTATCCAATTATTTGGCGTTATAAAAGCAGTGATTGCAGCATATAAGAAAACAATAGCTAAACCGACTCTTAATAGAAAACATCCAAATGTCTTATCACAATACTCTCTTTTTGCCATCTTAAATCTTAACTAACAATTATCTTTCCGCCCAAAGCAGCTCTTAAGTGATCATGATATTGCCAAACTCCCTCTTCATTAAATGTGAAGCTCCAACTCTCTTCTTTTTCTAATCCCCGACAAGCATCAAATATTTCTCCTTCTTCAGCTGTTCCACATTTTTCTACTCCAGATCCAGGATAAACAGTATGTGTTGGATGAATATCACTAGCGGGCCAGCTCTTTCTATTAGCTTTATTAACAAAAGTCACAGTATCTCCTTTATTTATAGTCAGAACAGGTGGATTAAATCCAGAATCCATGATCCTTACTGTCTTTGTCTGAGAAACAACTCCTTCTGGCCCCCCTATAACTTCATCACTTCCAGGAGCAGAAACTCCAGCAACATCCCCTAACGAGTCTCCTAAATCAATATCATCTCCGTTTCCAGAAAAAACAAATATCCTTATTAGAACAATCAAAATAACAATAATCGTAATCCATAATCCCTTTCCCATTTCACAATTAACAAGAGTTAACTTATAATGGTTTCGTTAACTCTCTAGACTCTATTTACAAAATCAAATTACCCAGCTTAAGAAGAACAATCCTAAAGCAACAACCATTGTAACTGTGTACCATTGCTTGCTCCAAGCAAGAACTTTAGCCCCATCAAAAGGCATAACTGGAATCATATTGAAGGCAGCAAGTAAAGCATTAATTGTAAATCCAAAGCCACTTATGATTCCCAAAATTCCTGTTGAGTAAAACAATCCAAGTATCATAAACAGAACAGCAAGAACAATATTTGTTACAGGCCCAACAAGGCTAATCTTTCCATTTCTCTCAAAACACCTATTAATCATTTATTTACAGATTCCATTTAACACTATTTTTCATTAAATTTATAAAACTATCTTTCATTAATTTTATTTTAAGATTTTAAAATATATCTCATAACATCTTCTACACCATAATCTATCCCATGTTCTTTAACAAGAGCTTTTACAACAGAAAAATCAGAACCAGAAGTAACTAAGGGAACTTCTCCTGGAGACCCTAAACCAACAGTAGAAGTTAATGCATTACATAAACATACTTTATCTATTGTATCTTCAACATTCCCTCCATCCTTTTCATATCTCTCAAGATCATCTGCAGGACAACGTGTATCTACTTCTCCATCTCTTTCATAAAGCTCAACAAGATAACCAAGATTGCATATACGTTCTCTTTCATCATATATCTCCTTTTGAGATAATGTATCTTTTACTTGAACTACTTTAAGTGGAAAACCAGTAGGAGAAGCAATTGGGCTTGTATGTGCTTCTGTACCACCCATAATCTCTTGTATAACTTTTCTTTTTAATTTTGGTTCTATTCCAGATTCTCTAGAAAAAGCAAAAGGTGTACCAACTTGAATACCATCAGCTCCCATTTCTAATGCTTCATTTAATTTATTTGCATAACCTCCCGCTAACCAATAGGGTTGTATTGTATTATTTTTTCTTTGAGAATTTTGTCCTAACAACATATTTAGTTTACCCTCATCTATCTCATCTTTTTTCCCATAATTCGGTTCACCTTTTTCATTTAATTCTTTAGATCTCGCAGGAGCATTATGACCTCCAGCTATCTCTCCTTCGAAAACATAACCATCTGATTGAGGTACTGCTTTTACACCTAAATGGTTTGAAACAATTCCTAGAAAGAAAGGAATGTCTAATTTTGGTTGTTCAGATAATACTTTTGGATCAAATTCTAATAAATAATCTTTACCATCAATAACTGGAATTGATATTTTTGAATTTTTTCCTTCTGAAATATTTTCCATTACTTCAGGAATCTCTTTTGGAAGACCAGCACCAATTAAAACAACATCAACATCAGCAATCATAGCTCCATAAATTGAAGGCATTAATGGCCATTGAATCTTATGTAAATAATTAATACCAACGGGATTACTATGTCCTTGTTTAGCAAGAAATACTTCGACAAAATTAGAAACAATAAGCAATTCTTCAAGATTTGGACCTCTTGAACTATCTTTCAAACTTAATATACCTTTACTATCTTGTTTAAATCTAGGATAAGGCGCAGGATGATACTTTGCAGTTTTTGATTTTCTTCCTTTTTTAAAATATTTATCAATAATCTTTTGAGTTAATTTTTTATCTGGGAAATTTTCTAATGCAAATATAAGTTCTACATCAAGCTTATGGTCTTGAAGTCTACGTACCATTATTGTATCAAGTGCAGTTCCAGAAACAACGCCTAATCCTCCTCTAGAAGAAACTTTTCTTGCTAAACGAAAATTAGAAACCCCTGCACCCATTCCACCTTGTATTACTTCCTTTTCAAGTTTTAACATCTCAAACAATATAGAAAGTATCTCGAAGTTTTAATAGTTTTTTAAAAAAGTAGATAATATCTCAAAATTTTATAGTATCTCCAATTTTCATAGATATTGGATTTGTAAATTCCAAAATATATTTAGCTTTTTTTCTTGGAATTATTAAAGGAGTAAAAGGTTTTAAATTTTTTTTAATATCAACTATTTTTTTATTTTTGTCTAACCAAACAACATTTATTGGATAAAAAACAAATAACATATCAATAGAAGCACCCATTCTAGATTCTTTATTTAATTCAAAAATTAATACATTATTAGATCTCTTAGAAAACCTTAATCCAATAAACTGAGATATTGGATCTTTATAAATTTGATAATTTTTAATGACTCTCTTCATTTATGTTTTAATAGATGCAATCTTTCTCTAGTAGCTGATATTATCATTAAAATTAACCCTAAAACTAAAACCATTGGAAACAATTTTTGTATAAAGAATGGAACTATGATTAAAATCAACCCAAGAAAGAACATAATTTCAAATGTTGAATGAGGTGTTTTCATAATATTATTGTTTATTTATTATTTATTAATCATTGTTTTACTTTTATAATAGTAAATCAAAGAAAGAAATTGTTATATATTGATAGAAAATATATAAAATAGTGAAAAAAAGAGCTAAAAACAAAAATAAAGAATTAGGATTCAAAAAAGAGTTGTTTATAATACTATTAATTTTCTTATCTATCTTATTATTCTTCTTAATAGAGCCAAAATATACTGGATTTGTTGTATTTCAACCATCTACACATAATTGGACATTCGATGATTCTAATGATTATACATTTAATTCTAATTTAATTAATTTAACAAATGGAGAAGTTAATTTAACTCATTTTAGTACATATAGAATATTTGGTAGTGAATTTGAAGAAACTCCTCCAGTAAGTCGTTCAAGCAAAAAAACAGAAGATAGTGTGAAAAGTGAGGAAGTAGGAAAACAAGAGAAGATAGTTGAGGTTGAAGAAACACAGAAACAAGAAGAAACAACAGAAGAATCTAAACAAAAAGAAGAAAAAATAGAATTAAAAGAAGATATAAGTTCAGAAATAACAGGTAATACAACTAAAAATGTTAATATGCAGAATATGAGAACAATCACATCAATAGTTATAATATTAATTGTAGCTATCTCTTTTATATTAAGAAAAAAATTAAAGCCATTTTCTAATCTTAAAAAATAATAACATTAAAACAACAGTTATTAACATAAAACCTAAAGAAAACCAAAATCCATAATCATGTTGAGATAATGGTAAAACTCTAAAATTCATACCATAAATTCCAGAAATTAACATTGGTATCAAAAGTAAAGACGCTATAACTGTAAAACTTTTCATAACCTCATTAAGTTTATTAGAAATAGAACTTAAATGTACTTCTAACACTCCAGTTAATCTATCTTTTATCAATTCTTCAGTATCTATAAGCTGAGAAAGTTCAATAAACAACATATTAAACAAAGTTTTATTCTTTAAGATTGGTATTGCACCACTGATTATATGTTCTACAACTTCTCTATCACCTGATAAAGCCTTTCTTAGATAAATTATATTTTTTTTCAAAGCAAATATTTGCCCCATATTACTCTCAGCTCTTATTGCTTTCTCTTCTATTTTATCTAGTCTATCTTCAATATCTTCTAAATTCTGTGAAAATTCTTTAATCAATCCTGAAAAAATTTCATATACTATCTTATTTACATCATTTGGTGTTTCCTCTTCCATTAAAGTTTGTAATGAAAGTATTTCTTCTCTATGAATAGTCATCACAAAATTTTTAGAAATAATTATTCCTATAGGTGTTATTGAAGTTTTACTAACAGATCTAAAGATTATTAAGCTATATTTATCTTTTTTATCTATTCTAGGCTTTTCTCTTCTATCTAAAGCACATTTTAAATCATGTTGGATTAATTTTGTTTTTTCAATTATTTTATTCAATTCTTCACTAGTAGGATTTGAGACATCTATCCAATAAAAATTCTTAGAAATATTAATTTTATCAATATCATGAAGTATCACACTCTTTTTTTTGATGCTTAATACATGAAGCATATAGAAATGAAATTTTACTCATATAAATATTTATTGATTAGATTCCCTTAAATGCATTAATCCAACTAAAAAAGATAAAGCAGCAATTGGGATAATCATTAGTTCTATTCCTAAATAAAACAGATCAAATGGTATTATCTCTAATTTACTTGAGATAGACTCAAAAATATTTAAAGAAGAAGATAAATCAAAAGCTATTACAATAGTTATAAAAAACAATCCTATCAAAACTAAGTTTAATACCTCTTTAATATTCTCTTTTTTCTCAAATTTTTTTGATTTAATCATTAAAAAAATAGCAATTATTATTAAAATAAAAGACATTATATCTATTCCAAAAAGAATTTCATTTATCATATTCTTGACTTTCTCCTTTGAAGTTTTAACTCTTCCCTTTCATCTTCAAATTTTTCTTCACGATCTTCTAATCTATCTAATCTATCATAATATTGTTTTCTTTTTAATTTTAGTTTTTTCCATTCATTTTCTAATGTTTTTTTATCTTTATTTATTGTAGATCTATAAGAATCTAATCTACTCGTATCTCTATTTAATTTATTCTGTTTAATATCAATATCTTTGTATCTTTTTCTATCATTATCAAGTTTTTTCCTCATATCTTGTATTTTTTTTGATTCTTTTTCTAATCTACTTTCTTCTTTTTTTAATTTTTTATTGAATTTCTCTAAATTATCTCTCTCTTCTTCTAACTCATCTTCTCTACCATAAAATTCATTTTCTTTTTTTGATAAGTTATCCTCTCTTTGTTTTGATTTTAACTTTAAGTTATTCAAATCTTCTTTATCTTCTAACAAATCTTCTCTATCTTCATGTAGTCTATCTTGATCTTTTAAAAGTCTATTTTTAGATTTATTCAATGATTTTTCTTCTTGCTTAATCAATGATCTTCCATAAACTAAACTTTCTTTTAATTCATCTAATTTTTTAAATTCTAATTCTAATTTTTTCTTTACTTCTTCTATCTTTTTATTTTCTGACTCTAAATTTTGTTTAGATTTATGTATTTTTTTATTTTCTGAAGTTATTTGTGAATTTAGATCTTCAACCTCTTCCTTCTTGTCTTCTAATTCATCTTCTAAACTAATAACTTTGTCTTCTCTTTGTCTTAACTTTAATTTTAGATTGTTAAAAGATTCTTTATCACTTAATAGAACTTCTTTGTCTTCATACAACCTATCTTGATCTGTCCATAACTTATCTTTAGTCTTATTTAACCTTTTTTCCTCTTGTTTAATAAATAATTTGTCATTAGACAAACTCTCTTTTAATGTTTTTAATTTTTTATTTTCTGACTCTAAACTTTGTTTTGATTTCTCTACTTTTCTCTTTTCTGATTCTATTTGTAGATTTAAATCTTCAACTTCATCTTTTTTATCTTCTAAATCACCCTCTAAATTTACAACTTTTTTTGTTCTTTGCTTTAAATCATCTAAAACATTCTTTTCTTTTTCTTTTAAACTGTCTAATCTAGGTCTAATATTTTTTTCTTCTCTTTCTAGTTTCCTTCTCTCAGATTTTATTGTTGATTCTTGTTTGTTTGAATCTTCTTTCTTTTGGTCTAATGATAATCTTTCTTTATTCAATTCTCTTTCTCTATCTCTAAATGATTTTCTTTCTTCTTTTATCTTTTCTAATCTTACTTCTAATTTTTTACTACTTTCTTCTATAACTTTTTTTTCAACCCTAATCTTAGTTCTTTCTTTCTCTAATGATTTTTTCTCTCTTTCTAATCTTCTTATTTCAGGCATTATTATTTGTCTATCTATCTCATCTTTCATTGGATTATCTACATTTGGATCTAATAATCCTTCTACTTGTAATTTTCTTTGATCACTATTTATCTTAAACTCTCTACTTGTAAAAGCAACCAATCCCAATAATATTATGAATTGCAAGCTAGATTGTAATGGCAATCTTACTAAATCTAGACTAGGGAAAAAAGAAAAAGCTCTCACAATAAAAACTAATCCTAATAACATAGAAAAAGTTACAATATTTTTAAGTTTAAACAAGTCTTCCTTACCTTGATTCTTTAGATTAAACCAGAGTAATACAGCTATTAAGAACAGTATAGAATAGATAAAACCTTGATAACTAGCTAATTGATTTAATACTTCTAACACCATTTTATCACTTTAGTATAGTATACTATTGTTACTATTTAAATTAAATGATATATAAAGTTTTTGCTAATTTATCACTTATTATTTTCTTTAACTTATCCATGACTATACCAAAATACTAATTTATCTTTTTCCTTAGAATCTAATCTTACAAAACCAAATCTAACAAATTGTACAACTTCATTAACTTTTAATTTTTTAATATCTTTTTCAGCCAATCCACTTATTATTTGTTTATCTGGCATCAAAACTTCTACTTTAACCAAATCTTTAGAACAAGGCAACCAATGAATTAATTTAGCATTTAATTTTTGGTCTAATTCTTTAGATAAAAATTCATTATTCTTAAAGTTAAATAAATGCATTAATCTATATGGTTTATTTTTTTCAATCTTATCTTTAATATAAAATTCATTATCAACTTTAAATTTTCTAAATCCTAATTTTTTATTATCTGGATGAAAAGGAACTTTTACTTCTGATTTAAGAGAGTTGATTATCTTAATTTTTATTGGATCTTCAACAAAGAAGTATCTTTTAGCTTCTTTTTCTAATAATCTTTTGTTATGCATTATTAGATCATTCCACTCCAACTCTGATTCAGATTTGGAAATTCCTGTAGATAAAACGAAATTCTTCAAAGCTTCTGGTTTAAAACCTCTCCTCCTTAAAGCTACAATTGTTATTAAACTTGGATCATCCCATCCAATCAATTCTTTATTATCTATTTTTTCTCTAATTACTCTTCCAGAACTAGACACCCCTCTTAAATTAAATCTAGCTAACTCATACATCTGAGTTTCTTTAAATCCTAAACTCTTTTGTATAAATCTGTGTAGTTCATTTCTTAATTCAAATTCTTTAGTTCTAAATCTATGAGTAATTTTATCTAGAGCATCCATAACAGAATTTTCAAAATCATAAGTTGGCCAAACAATGTGTTTTTTACTAAGTTTAGGATGTTTTTCTTTTATTAATCTGAAAATTGTTGGATCCCTCATAGTAGAATTTTTATGTTTTAGATCTATTTTTAACCTTAAGACATATTTTTTCCCTTTAAACATCTCTTTCCATAATTTCAAATTTTCTTTAACATCATTATTTCTATCCTCACATTCTTTACCTTTAGATCTAGATTCTCTAATGTCTTCTAATGAGTGTTTACATACATAAGCTTTCTCTTCTTTAATTAATTGTTCAGCTAATTTGTAGAATTTATTCATATTAGAAGAAGCATATGTAATCTTATTTGGTTTGATTCCTAACCAATCTAGATTATCTAAATAATTTTTATAGAATTCTTTTTTTACTAAAATTGGATTAGTATCTTCAAATCTAAAAATAAATTTTCCTTTTTTTATTTTAGCTAATTCATAATTTAACATTAAAGCTTTTACTTGACCTAAATGCATATATTTACTTGGTTCGGGAGGAAATGCAGTTATAACTTTTCCTTTAATGTTATAAGAATTAAATAATCCTCTCTTTTCTACTTTCTTTTCTAATAATTTAGGATCTATTTTTTTTAATTTTTCTTTTTGTTCTTCTAAACTTAATTTATTAACCTCATCTACAATTTTTTTAGTTTCTAAAGCTACTTTTTTCTTATCTAAATCTTTAATCTCAGAAAAAACTTTTCCTATAACTGATCCTACACTTGCTTCCCCATTATATCTTATAGCATTTTGTAGAGCATATTTTAATATAATATTGTTCATAATTTAATTATACAAATTATATATTTAAACGTGTTGGTAATGATTATGTTTATAAATAATTAGAATTAAAAAAAATGTGATGGAAGAAATTGAAAAATTAGAAAATGAAGAGAGTAGATGGCACCCAGTGTATGGTAATACTTACACTCTTGATATTCCTAGTCATAATAAGAAGAAAAAAGTTAATTTTTTTGGGATAATACAAAATAGAAAAAATAAAGAAATAAAATTTATATTCTATGGAGAAGAAAAAGGTGAGGTATATAGATATATAAGCTATGCTAATTCAACAGTCATATGGTTTGGTGATTTAGATGAAGGGCCATATGAAGCACTAATTAAAGCATCCCCTGGAAGAAGATTAAATGATGGACTTGAAAAAGACCACATTCTCAAAGTGTTAGAAAAAATGAATCTTGAAGAAAAAGTAAGTGATCTCCCAAAGACTTAAATACTACAATCTTATTTTTTTCAATAATTAGGAGTTAATAAAATGCCTGTTAAGAAAGGAGATAAAATAAAAGTAGATTATGAAGGAACATTAGAAGATGGAACTGTATTTGATAGTTCAACACATGGAGATCATTCCCATCCTTTAGAATTCGAAGTAGGTTCTGGACAATTGATAAAAGGATTTGATGAAGGTGTAATTGGAATGGAAAAAGGAGAAGAAAAAACCATTAAATTAGAATCTTCAGAAGCTTATGGTGATCCTAAGCCAGAATTAGTTAAAAAATTTCCTAGAGAACAACTTCCTAAAGATCAAGAACCTAAAGAAGGTATGACTTTATTGATAAAATCACAAGATGGAAACCAACTTCCAGCAAAAATAACAAAAGTTGATGATAAAGAGGTTACAATAGACTTAAACCACCCTTTAGCTAGCAAAACACTAAATTTTAAGATTAAAGTAATTGAAATATCTTCTTAACCAAAATCTTAATCTGTATATAAACTAAAGCTTTAAAAAGGATTATTTCTATGTTTTTTAAGTAATAAACTCTAAAATGAAGGTTATTTTATTTTAGTGGAGGAAACATGGAAGGAGTAGTTAAGTGGTTTAACACCAAAAAAGGATATGGTTTCGTCAAAGGAGACGATGGAGAAGACTATTTTGTACATTATAGTGCTTTGCCAAGAGATACAAACGTAAACGAGAACGATAGAGTATCTTTTGATCCTGCACAAAGTGACAGAGGAAAACAAGCACAAAACGTACAAATAATAGGAAAAGAAGAACCAAAACCTGAAGGCGAAGAACAAGAATCTGAGGAATCTCAAGAAGGATCTGAAGAAGCTCAAGAAGATTTTGGCGAAGAAACTGAAGAACAAAATTAATCAATTCTTTAATAATTTTTATTAATTTTAAAATATTAAAGTTATAGTTCTAATAAAGGACTTCATTCAGGTATTTAGTAATATGGCTTTAAAAATATTAAATAATAAAGAGAAGAAAAAGGTAATTGATGTAATAAAAGAACAGTATAATATTAATAAATTAGATTTAGATTATATATTCTTAAAAAATAATGACAATAAAGTGTTTATTTTAAGTAAAGATTTTTCTAAAATTAATATTGATAACATAAGAGTTAATTCTTTTGGGTTATATTTTGCTAAAATACATCCAAATGGAGTAAGATTAAGTATAGAAGGCTCTCAATTGATAGGAGAGTATGCTAATAAAAATATTTTAGATATTAATAAAAAAGAAGTTAATTTATGGGTTAGAGGTAATGATATTTTAACTAATGAAAAATTGGATGGATTTGTTATTATAAAATCAAAAAATGATTATTTTGGATCTGGATATTATAAAGAAGGAAAAATACAAAATATGATATCTAAAGATAGAAGGATTAAGAAATAATTAATAACGCATATCTAACTCTTCTGAATTAAAAGGAGTTTCTCTATACTCTAAAATAATACAAAGAGATAGATATTCTAAATCATGTCTAACACCTTTCTCAAACACTAGTTCTATAACATTGTCTTTTCCAGCTTCAATTACCATATCTAATGTTTCACCCTTATTATTTTCTGCATATAATCTAGCTTTTCCCACTATAAGACCTATTCTTTCAGGATCTTTTGACGGATCTTTACCAGTATGATAATGAAGTTTATGGGGTGTACCTTTCTCTCTAATGTTTAAGGTTACTTGTCTTCCTAGAACCCCCTTCCATAATTCAAATGTTGGTTTAGATAAATCTCCAGGATTTACTGGAGGTAATTCTTTAACTTCTACACCTTTAATAGTCTTCATAATCAGATGTAAAATAGTTTATTTATAAAATTAGTTATATTTTTTAGTCATTAACAAATATACAAGAATTAAAGCTCCGATTGTAATAAATGAATCTGCAACATTAAAAGTAGGCCAAAATTGAAAATCAATAAAATCTCTAACATATCCTAAAAATATTCTATCAATCAAATTTCCTATTGTTCCACCCAAAATAAAACTAAATGCACGAATAGCAGATTTATTCTTTATAGTAATTAGATAATAAATTAATATGATCATAACGACTAAAGAAATTAAAATTAAAAAATATCTATACCCTTGTAAGATTCCAAACGCTGCTCCTGTATTCTCTACATATCTTAATAAAAATAATTTCAAATCCAAGTTTATATTTTTAGAATAAAATTTAGTTAATTGATCTAAGATAACTATAAAAAAAACTAAAATATAAGATTTCATTTAATTGTTCTAATAAATTCTTCAATTCTTTCTAATCTACCATTAATATTTTCTAATCTTGAGTTAACCAAATCTAACTTACCAATAACTATCTCCATATCTCTCTCATAATAACCTTCTCCACCATAATAAGGTTGTTCTGTTGGTTGTTCTAATTCTTGTTCTTCTTCTTTCTTTTTTAATAAACTAAAAGGCCAGATTATCTTTCACCTCTTAAATTCAAAAATGATTTAGCTTGATTAAAAACTTCATAAGTTTCTTTTTTTAACTCATCTGCATATCTATCATATTTAGCTTTCATAATAAAATGGTCATATAAAGCTCTAGAAAATTTTAAGAAAAAATTTCTTTCCCATAGATCTTCATAATCTTTTTGGATAAAAGATTCAAATTTTAAGCTACAAACACCCTTACAAGCCATAGCTTCTTTAGTTTGTACATTCACAACATCACTTAATTTAAGTCTAATCTCTATATGAAATTTAATGTAATCATCAATCTTTTTTTCTGCTTCCCATTTAATAGAATCACTTTTTTCTCCACCTTCTTTCAATACATCAATATACTCTTTTTCAAAGAAATCATAACTATGAAGATCAAACCATGACTTCAATAATCTATATAAATCTGCAAAATTAAAAGTTGCTTTTTGTTCTATTTTTATAGCTGGAATAACATAATCTATCTCTGCCATAATATTAAGAAGAATATTTTATTTTTAATGTTTTCGTTATACATACACATTTAAAAATTCTCTAGTTTCTTCAATTAAACTATAAAACTTACCATAAAGATCTAATTTGTACTCTTCAATCCTCTTTCTTATTATAAATCTTTCATAAAGTTCCATAAAAAAGTTATCTGGAAGACTTTTTTCTAATTTAGCTGAAAAAATCATATCAAAATCCCCTCTTTGAATTTTTATTTTTTTTTCTTCTTTTTGTATTTCAACATCCTTAATTCCAACATAAATAGCATCTAAAGTTATCAAATAAGTAAAATCAGGGCTTCTTTTTTTTCTGCATTCCCAATTAAATTCTATTTTTTTACTTCCACCAGGAAGCATAGTTTCTATATACTGAACTTCATTTGTGTTAGCCCAATAACCATTAAATTCAAGCCACATTTGTATCCATCTATAAAATTCAGCCACATCTAACATTCCTACATGTCTTACTCTAGTTGAAGGAGCTACTTCTATCTTCTTTATCATAATACCTCTTTTTTAAGTTCCATAAACATGAAGATACAATCCAAGTTTTTCTTTAACTAAATTATGTAAATTAACTAAATCAAGATATACTTTTCTTTCATAATCTCCCTTAATCTTATCTTTTATAATATAATTATTATAAATTAAATTTAAAAATCTTGAAATAAAATTTTTGTTCCATCTATTTTTATAATCCAAAAAAATATTAGCTTTAAAATTTATGTTCATATCTCCTTTATCTAAATTTTTATTTTTTATTTTTACTTTTTCCATCTCTATGATTAATATAGAAACATTAATATGAAATCTTGAATAATCATCCATATCTCTTTCAGATTTTAAGCCAACAAGAACTTCATATCCCACATCTCTATTTTTGCTTTGAGTTGATATTTGAACAGTATACTTTCTTTCTTCAAGATAATTTTGGATTGATTTTACTAAATCTTTTATATCATAAACTCCTTTTTGATGTATCTTGATGCCATCTTTAGACATCATTTGGTGCTCCCCTCTAGTTATCATACTTATAAATTACTAAATTAATTAATAAATTCTTCGGTAACAAAAAAACCTTTATAAGAGAGGATAACATCAAAATTATATGGCTGATAATCATCTTTTTTCACAATTATTTGCAACAGAAAAACAAATAGAAAATATAGAAGAAAAACCAATAGATGATATTAAAAAAGATCTAGAAAAAATAACAGATAAAATATCTTTCTTAAAAAGATTATTAGATAAAATAAAGGAAGTAAATAAAAAAAGACAAGTAAGAGAATTATTAATTAATGAAATAAAAAGTAAAAATAAAGGTGCCCAATACTTCATGGGTTATGACTCAGTTGCAGAAGGATTAGAACCTGTTTATTTTTGGCTTTTAGATTTTCTAAGAAATAAACCTTTAGCAGGAATTGGTTATGAAGTAGATAAAACTAAAGAAGATTTTGAAGCATCTGTGGGATCAGCTTTTTTTGGAGAGATAGGTGGAAGAGGAACAAGAATGCAAGAACAAGCAATGAAGATGATGGGTACAATAAATACTGTAGTAAGAAGTATAATCAATTTGATCTATGACTTAAAAGAATTTAAGATGAGATTAGAAAATTATAATAATTTAAAATCTGAAGATGAGGAAGTTAGAAAAACAGCTGATCTTGGGTTAAAACAAACTTGGTTAGATAATGTAGATATTAAAAGAGGAAGAGGAGCAATCCACTCAATGGCTCAACAATTAAATTTTGTTACAGTAAGAGATGCATTTCTTTATGCAAAAGATTCTAAACAAGTTGACACAATGGATTTGAATGATAGAGTAAAA
>JASLOB010000015.1 GCA_030745695.1 Candidatus Nanoarchaeia archaeon
ACTTTAGATAATAATAAAATTTTTGTATTTTTTATTACAATTTTATTAATAAATTCTATATTATTTTTAGGATTATCTTCAAATTTAGTATATGCCTTTGAAGACGATGATGATTTCGGAGGATCTGAAGAAGATGATGAGTTTGGTGGATTTGAAACTGATGATGAGTTTGGAGGATTTGAAACTGATGATGAGTTTGGAGGATTTGAAACTGATGATGAGTTTGGAGGATTTGAAGAAACATCAGATGATGATGCAGTAGGTGCAGCAGTTAATAATGCTCCAACATTAGATAGTATAAGTAACAAACAAGTTAATGAAAATAATTTATTACAATTTAGTATTTCTGGATCAGATTCTGATGGAGATTCATTAAGTTATTCAGCTTCTAATTTACCAAGTGGAGCAAGTTTTTCAGGACAAACATTTTCTTGGACACCTAATTTTGATCAAGCTGGTAGTTTTTCAGTAACATTTACAGTATCAGATGGTGAGGATAGTGCTTCATCTACTATTACTATAACTGTTATTAACACAAATAGGGCTCCAGTATTAAGTGGATTAACAGATCAAAGTGTAGATGAAGATAATTCATTAAGTAATGTTTTTGATTTAGATAATTTTGCGAGTGATCCTGATGGAAACTCATTAAGTTTTACAGGTTCATCTAATAATGTAGTAATAACAATAGATTCTAATAACCAAGTTTCACTATTTCCTAACACTAATTTTAATGGACAAGAAACTATTACATTTACAGTTTCAGATGGTTCATTAACAAACTCAGATTCAATAACATTAACAGTAAATGCAGTTAATGACATTCCTGTATTGAACATTCCTGATCAAACTTTTGATGAGGATAATGTAAAAACTTTTGATTTAGATGATTTTTTAACAGACCCAGACATTGCAACTAATAACGATGTAATTACATTTAGTATAACTGGAAATTCACAAATTTCAGTAACAATAAGTCCAAGTAATTTAGTTACATTAACACCTAGTGCTAATTTTAATGGACAAGAAACAATAACATTTACAGCTACCGATTTAGCTGGAACATCAGATTCAGATGCTGTATTAGTAACAGTAAATGCAGTTAATGACAACCCAATATTAGACTTTTTAGGATTGTCATTTGTATTGTCAGGAAGTGGTGTTCCTGAAAGAGATTTAGATTTAGATAATTTCACAACAGATGTAGATATTGCAACTAATAATGATGTAATAACTTACACTTCAGAAGAAAATTCTGTATTTAGTGTAGCGATACAAAATAGTGTAGCAACAGTAAAAGCTGTTAATGCTAAATTCACTACAAATTTAGGGACTTTATTTGATGGAAAATTGTTTGATAGAGTAACTGAAAAAATAAAATTTAGAGCTACTGATTCATTTGCAGCATCAGATACAGATGAATTAACAATAACTATAGGGAATGCGCCTCATGCTATCATTAGTTATAATGAATTAAAAGTGAGAGAAGAACAAGTATTTGAATTAAGTGCTGAAAGAAGTTTTGATTTAGACGGACAAATAGTCTCATATTTATGGGATTTAGGAGATGGAACAACTTCCTCAGAAATAAAATTACAACATAATTATAGTAATGAAGGATCTTTTACTGTTACACTAACTGTTACAGATGACGATGGATTAAGTGATTCTCAAAGTATTAAATTTACTGTAGGAGATAAACTAACAAAACAACATAAATTTGCTATCGCTACAAAAATTTATGGATATGAAACCTATAGTCCTGGTGACCAATATGAGAATTATCTAAAGATAGTAAATGTTGGAAACTTAAAGGAAAAAGGAATACAAATTAAAGTGATAGTTCCTGATTTGGAAGTGGAAGAAGTTTTAACATCAAGTTTTAATTTAGATCCATACCAAACAAGATGGGTAAGTGTTATATTTGATATTCCTGAAGATGCTACTAAAAATGAATACTTAGCGAAGATAACATTAGATGGTAGGAAGTCTGATGCATTTGGTTATTTAACATTTTCAGTAGATTAAGGAAGATTTGACACTACCGTAAAGTTTATAAACTAGTTATAAACTATAAAATAACAACAAATCAAAATATTATAAGATGATAAACACAGGAGGATTCAAAATGAGAAAATTGTTAAGCGCTTTAACAATGATGCTAGTCATGTTATTTAGCATTAATCTTGTAGCTGCAGCTGCGGATTTCGATATTTCAAAAGTTGAGGTTAATGATATAACTGTAACAGAGTCAGGTGATGCTGTTTTTGTAGAAGCTGATTCTAATATAGATGTAGAGGTTTATGTTCAAGGGAACGGAAGTTCTGATGATGTAAGAGTAAGAGCATGGATTGGTGGATATGAATATGGTTCAATCGAAGATAAAACAGAAATCTTCGAGGTTGAAAATAATGTTGATTATAGAAAAACATTAACATTACATATTCCAAAAGACATTGATGCTTCTGATGATTACACATTACATGTAGAGATCTTTGATGATGATAATAGTGTAGACAAAGACTTTACATTAAGAGTTCAAGAAAAAAGACATTTCTTAGATATTCAAGATGTTATCTTAAGACCAAGTTCTCAAGTAGAAGCAGGAAGAGTATTATTCACAACTGTTAGAGTAGAGAATTTAGGTGATAAGAAAGAAGAAGATATTCAGATAAATGTTGCTATACCGGAATTAGGAGTATCATCTAGAGATTAT
The DNA here is from genome assembly GCA_030745695.1 of Candidatus Nanoarchaeia archaeon. Taxonomy (GTDB): domain Archaea; phylum Nanobdellota; class Nanobdellia; order SCGC-AAA011-G17; family JACPNG01; genus JACPNE01. Next base: position 2,717 of record JASLOB010000015.1, read on the forward strand.
ATAGATGAGTTAGTTTCAGTAGAAAACACAGATGACGATGATGAAGAAACATCAGCATCTAGTAATGAAATTTTCTTAAGAGTACCAAAAGACGCTAGAACTGGAGACTATGAAGTATCAGTTGAGGTTTCATATAACAGGGGACATGATGTTGTAAGAGCTAAAACATTAGTACATGTTGAAGGTGTTAGTGGAGTAGGATTAGATGATACAATAATTAGTGTAGATTCTCAATCTAAATCAGTTAACACTGGTGAACAAACTGGTTATAGAGTAATGGTAGCTAACATGGGTGAAGAAGTCCAAAGATATAGCTTAGAAGTATCTGGAGAGAACTTATGGGCTACATCAAGAGTTGATCCATTATTTGTAACAGTAAGACCTGGTGAGACTGGAGAATTAAATGCTTTATTAACAGTTAAGGAAAGTGCTCCCCAGGGAAGAAATAGCTTTGTAGCTAAAGTAAGATCTGGAGATCAATTAGTCAAAGAAATTAGCTTAACAGCTGATGTAAATGACGGAAGTCTTAACTTCGGAGATGGTACAAGAAAAGCATTAACTGTTGTGTTTGGTGTTTTAGTAGTATTGTTAATAATCCTTGGTTTAGTAGTTGCTTTCAATAAAATGAAAGGCGATGAAGGCGAAGGAGAAGAAGGAACAAACTACTATTAATTTCTTTTCTCTTTTTTTTATTTTAATTCTTATTTTTATTTTTTATAATGTTTAATTTCAGAAATAATTTCTTCAAAATCAGGATATAATCCTCTAATTCTACTATAAACTTTTTCTCTTTCTCCTTGAGTAAATCCTAAAGCTTTTAGATAATCCGCTACTCTTTTCTCAGCTAATTTTTTATGTTGAATATTTTTCATTCTACCAAATAAGCTGCAAGTCTCTATCTGTCTTACTAAATCTCTTGCGCCTCCTTTAGACCATATTCTCTCTCCTAAATCTCGTTTCCCATCTTCTATAACTAAATGATCAATTAAATCATTAAGACAAGGACATTCAATTTGTTTTCTTTGAGATCTTAAAGTAATTTTAATTTCTTTCATTAATTGTTTTTTAGGAGAAGCAGTAGCATCTATCATAAAATAATGAAATTGGTAAAAGATATAAATTTAATGTATATTTAATCTAGACTTTTAAACTAACTACTTTAGTTATCTCATTTTGCATACTAACACCATATATTTGATTAGCTCCACTTATAATCGCATCATTATGAGTTATAACAATATATTGTGCTTTCTTAGCATAATTTTGTATTAGTCTATTTAATAATTCAGAGTTTGATTTATCTAATGCCGCATCTACCTCATCAAATAAATAGAAACTAGCAGGTTGTAATTCTTGTATAGCAAATATGAAAGATAAGGCAGCTAAAGTTTTTTCTCCACCTGATAATGATTTAATATCTAAAAATTTATTTCCAACAATTCTAACTTTAATATCCATTCCACCATTAAAGACATTCTCTCTATCTTCTAATTCTAGATGGGCTTGCCCTTTAGTTGATAGATTAGTAAAAATCCTTCTAAAATTATCATTTATAACTTTAAAAGTCTTCATAAATATCTCTTGTTTTCTTCCTTCTATTTCCTTTATCATATTAATCACATCTTCTTTTTCTGATCCTAATCTCTCTTTCTTATCAACTAAATTTTTGTATTCATTTTCAACATTTTCATAGATTTCTAATGCTCTTAAATTAACATTACCTAAATTATTTAATGAAGATTCAGATTTTTTAATTTCATATTTTAAATCTTCTAAAGAAACACCTTTTCTTATCTTAGCATCTACATATTGTTCAAATTCTTTATTCAATCCTTCTAATTCAGCTATTACTTTTGCTTTATCTAAATTAATAGTATTTATTCTATGTTCTACTGCTTTAATTTTTTCTTCTTCTCTTGAAATATTTGACTCTCTTTTGTTAACTTCTTCATTAACTTTATTTCTTTTAGCAAATAAACTTCTAAAATCATTATAAAATCTTTTTTCTAAACTCTCTTTTTTCTTTAAATTTTCTTTATCTAATTTTAATTTTTCATTTAAAGAATTTAATTCTTGAATGAAATCTTGTTTTTCTTTTTCACTATCTGTAATGATCTTTATTGTTTTTTCTTTTTCTTGAGAATATATTTCATTAATTTGGACATCAAAATTCTTAATTTCTGCATCTATTTGTAATATTTTTTCCCTAATTTGTTGTCTATCTCTCTCTATCTTATTCAATCCCTCTACTGCTTTATCATCATATCTTATGTTTACCCTTATATCTTTTAATCTATCAATATCTTTTACTAATTTAATTAATTCATTATCTAATTCTTTTAGTTCTTTATTTTTTGTTTTTAATTCATTGTTTATATCTTGTTTTCTTGATTTTAATTCATCTAAGTCAATAGCACCAAGTGCTTTTTCATACTTCAATAATTCTCCTTCTATCTCTGCTTTCTTTTCTCTAGAATTAATTATCTTAGATTCAATTTCAGATTTTCTTTTCTCAAAAACATCAACTTTTTTTCTTAATTCATTTACATCTGACTGTAATTTATTGATGTCTTGGGTAAATTCTTTTTCTTTAAAACCAACCCCTTTCCTTCTATAACCCCCAACCATTGCTCCACTTACTTCAACTAAATCTCCTTCTAGAGTGACCATTCTAGCATTTCCTATCCCAATAGATCTAGCTGTTTCTAAATTATTAACAATTAATGTACTGCCAAAAACATAATTAAAAACATCTTTAAATTTATCATTAAATTCAACTAGATTAATAGCTAAATCAACAACTCCATTCTTATTTGTTAAAGAGTTAGCTCTAGAATCAATCCCTCTTCCGTTTATTTTGTTTAATGGAAGAAACGTAACAACACCTAATTTATTTTGTCTTAATAGTTTAATGCACTTAGATGCTGTTGAATCATCTTCTACAACTATACTTCTTGATCTTGAACCTGCAGCAACTTGTAATGCTAATGAGTATTTTGAACTTACTTTTCCTAATTCATTAACAGTTCCATGAACTTTAGGATCTTTTAATTTTAGAATTTTTTGTGTAGCTACATTATCAATTAATCTTTCTTGGACTCCTTCTTGTCTAGCATTTAATCTAAATAATTCTTCACTTTTCTCTACTAAGAATCCTCTTGTTTTATTGAGTTGAGATTGTAATAAACTTGATTCATTTGTTAATTTTTCAAAATCTTGTTTAATCTTCTTATGATTTTGTTTTAAATTTTTAATTAAAGCTAATTCATCTTTATTATCATCTATTTTAAGATTTGATAGTTCAAAATTTATCCTATCAATCTCTCTTAGTTTTTCTTGTTTTTTTTCTACTAAAGAATTTAGATGGGTTTGAGAATTTTCAATAGTTTGTTCAATTTTATTTAATTCTTCTGGATTTATTTTATGCTTTTTCTTATATTTATTGATAGAATCTAGAAATTCAGCATCTTCTTTTAATAATTCTCTTTTATTTTTTATTAAAGATTGTCTATCATTGTCTAATTCTTTTAATTTTTCTTCAATATCTTTAATGTTTCTTTGTAATTGTCCTTTTCTATTCTCAATTTTTTTAACTTCTTGTTCACAAGTTTCTTTTCTTGAATTATCTCTTACTAAATCTGTTTTTAACACATCAATATCTTCATGTAATTTTTTTTGTTCTACTTCTCCTTTCTCTTCTAAATCTTTATTTATTGAAGAAATTTGTTCTTTTCTCTTTCCTATATCTTCTTTTATTTCATTTATTTTTTTATTAAATTTATTTAATTCATTATCTTGTTCTTTTACTCTTTTTTCAAATTCTTGCTTTTTTGAATTTTTTTCTTTTATTTGTAAATTTAAGAATGTAGCTTGATTATCTCTAATCTTATTTTGTAACTCTTTATATCTTAAAGCTTGATCTCTTTCTTTTTTTAATTCTCTTAAATAAGCATTTCTTTCAGTTAATACAATACTAACCTCATTTAATTTTTCATCTGCTTTTCCTAACTCATTCAATGCTTTAGTTTTTTTTTCTTCGAAAACACTTAATCCAGAAACTTCTTCTATTATCTCTCTTCTATGATCTGGTTTCATCTCCATAAACGCAACAATATCTCCTTGTAAAACAATATTATGTCCATCAGGATCTACTTTTCCGGCATTTAGTAGATCTATAACTTGTGTTCTTGTAACAACTTTATCATTTATTCTATAAGTAGAATTACCATTCTGTTTAACTGTTCTTGAAATTTTAATCTCTTGATCATTTAAAGGGAATATTTTTTCAGAATTATTAAATGTCATTGCTACTTCTGCTTCAGGGGAAGGTCTTCCTTTTTTCCCACCATGATAAATTAAATTAGAAGATTTTTCTGCTCTTAGACTTTTAGCAGAACTTTTTCCTAATACAAATGTTATTGCATCTACTATATTCGATTTTCCTGAACCATTTGGACCTATAACAGAATTATATCCGTCACCAAAGATTAATTCAGTTCTTTTAGCGAAGGATTTAAACCCTCTAGCCATTATACTTTTTATTACTGTCATTCTCCTCTATAAAATATTTTTTGAATTTAAAAGTTTTATTATATTATTAAATTAGAACTCATCTAGTTTTTTTTGTCCTTTAGCTTTTTTATGAGCTTTCCAAGTACTCCAAGATTTTCTAAATAATTCTGGATGTTTATCCCAATTTTCTTTGACAAATTTTTTAGTTACCTCATTACTTGGATATCCAGGTCCAATCTCCCCATACTTCTTTTCTAATTTTTCTATTTCTCGATCTCTATTAACTTTAGCTATTATTGAAGCTGCAGCAACAACTAAATATTTAGACTCAGCTTTATGGTCTGCTATTAATTCAACATCTTTATTTTTCAATAATTTTCTAATGTAACCTTTGTAAGCTTCTTTATTTGGACTTGGAGCATCAATATAAACTTTTTTTGGATTTATTTCATTTATTATTTTAGCTGTTTTATGTGCTTCTAACCAATTTAAGTTTAGATCATCTTGCTCTAAAAAAGAATCTATTTCATCAGGCTCAACTTTAACAACCTTAACTTTAGCTATCTTTTTTATTTTATCAAATAATTCAAATCTTTTCTTCTTAAGTATTAATTTAGAATCTTTAACTTCTATATCTTTTAGTTTAGACTCTTTAGAATCATCTAAATATACTCCAGCTATTACTAATGGTCCAATTACAGGACCTCTACCAGCTTCATCTATTCCTAAGATTAATACCATATAATCAATATTTCTCAATATATTTATAAAAACTTCTACTTGATTAAAAAATATAAAAAACTTAATAAAGGGGATATTTTAATTCTTTAAAATGAAAAAAATTTGGTCTTGGATTATATTTATATTAATTGCAGTAATTGCATTCTTTTTCATAAGAGAGAACATACATGAGTTTAGTCAAGTTCCAGAATTTTCATTTGTTTATATTATTCCATTAGTAATTTTAGTTTTATTAAATTTATTTGCTAATGGGTTAAGAATAAAATTATATAGTGGATATTATAACATTAATTTAAAACCAATTGAATGGTTTGGTTTAGTGTCTATATCTATAATGGGTAATCATCTAACACCTTTTAGGGCAGGACATGGCGCTAGAGCTATTTATCTAAAAAAGAAATACAAACTTCCTTACACCTCTTTTTTAACAACTATGGCTTCTTCTTATGTAATCAAGTTTTTAGTGTATGGTGGGTTAGGAATAATACTAAGCTTATTAATCTTAAAATATTATAATATTTTTAATAAGTTTATATTTTTATTATTAGTTGTACTATTTATAATATCACTAGTGGCTATTTTTACCCCTCCTATCTTCAAAAAAAATAAAAATAAATTTTTGAATAGATTCATTAGGCTATTAAATGAATGGAAAGTTATGAGTAAAAATCATAATTTTCTCTATAAAATTATTTCAATAGATGTAATTGTATGGATCTTAAGATCTTTTAGATTATTTTTTGCTTTCAAAGCATTTTCATTTGACGTTCCTTTCTTATTCATATTACTTATAGCTGTTCTATCTGTTTTATCTGTTTTTCTTAGTTTAACTCCAGCTGGAATAGGAGTGTTAGAGACTGTTGTTGCATTATCTGCAGAAGCAATTGGTATTGGATTTGTAGGTGGTGTTTATGCTGGGGTATTAGATAGAGTTGTGTCTGTAATAATAATTTTTATATTTGGTCCTATATTCAGCTATAAATTAATGAGGAACTTATGAAGTTTTCACAATTAGAGATAAAAGAACTAATTAAAGCATGGTTAGCTATCTCTATAGCATTTGGAATTGTGTTAAAAGGAAATTTTGGATTTATACAAAGTTTTATTTTAGCTGCATTAACAGTAGGAGTAGGATTTTTATTACATGAATTAGCTCATAAAGTAGTAGCTCAAAGATATAGATGTTGGGCTGAATTTAGAGCTTTTGATCAAATGTTAATTTTAGCTATATTAATGAGTTTTTTTGGTTTTGTTTTAGCTGCTCCTGGTGCTGTTTTTATTAGAGGTAATATAAATAATGAAAAAAATGGGAAAATTTCAGTAGCTGGCCCTATAACAAACATTGTTTTAGCAATATTATTTTATGGATTATTACAAATAACAACTGGAAGTTTAGGATTGATAGCTTCTTATGGATTAAGAATTAATTCCTGGTTAGCATTATTTAATATGATTCCAGTATGGAATTTTGATGGATCTAAGATAATTAGATGGAATAAGATAGTTTATGCTATTGTTGTGATAATAGCATTAATTCTTATGATAATCTAAAAATAAGAGAAGAAAAAGAAGATTACTCTTCTTTAGGCTCTTCAGAAGCTTCTTCAGTTGATTCTTCTTTAGCTTCTTCAGTTGATTCTTCTTTTGGTGCTTCTTCAGGTGCACCTCCACCTGCTGCTGCACAGTTTGTACAGACTTTTTTACCTTCTTTCTCTTGTAATTGTTCTTCTGGAACATCTGCTCCACAATTTTCACAGTTAGTCATTTTTATTAAATCCTCCTGATTCTTATCTATAATTAAAAAATAAGGCTATTTAAATGTTATGGTGACCAAGTTTTTTTAAAAAATATTGAATATTTATAGTTTAAATGATCTAATATTTGGAATGTTTAGCGAGGGAAGGATTTGAACCTCCGACCTCCGGGTTATGAGCCCGACGGGCACTCCTGACTGCCCCACCTCGCTATAATATGAATATAACAAAATCTATTTTTAAGCTTTTGGTATTCTAAAAATCTTTTTATATTAATAGTCAACCAGAAGATGATTCTTTTTACTATTTTAGTTATTAATACAAAAAATAATAATCATCGGAATTTATTGATTTATATTTCTTATAAAAAACTTAAATAATTCTTACATAAAGCTTTTAAAGAAATTTGAGATTTATTTTAATAAGCCGAGATCGCATAATCTGGTATTGCACTGGACTGCTAATCCAGGCCCTTCGGGGCATCTGGGTTCAAATCCCAGTCTCGGCGTATCATCTACTATAATCAATTGAGCGCAAAGTTTAAAAGTAAACATTAATATTAAATTAAATGGTTCATTGTAATCGATGTGGAAATGAATTTGATAATTTCTTTAATGGAGTAAATTGGTGTGTTTATTGTGGTAAAATTTTCGCTTTTGACGAAAACCTATTAAATGAAAAAAAAGGAAAAGGAAAAGAATATAAATAACTTAATACTATCAAATTAAAAATGGGGCAAGAAGAAGTTAAAAACGTTCTAGAAAAAGCTAAAGATTGGTTGCTAAGCAGAGAGATTGCACATAAAGCAAGGATTTCTCTTGGATCAGTACAAGCATCATTACAAAGAATGATTAAGTGGGGAGAAGTAGAAACTAGAAAAGCCAGGGAAGTTATACAAGATCAAACAAGAATTAAGAGTAATAGTGCAGGAATAGCTTATAGATTAAGAGATACTAGTGAAGAAAGAACAACTAAAATTTTTAAAAAAACTAAAAGAAGATCGAAAAAGTAAACTTATTCTTATTTATACTGCCGACGTCGCATAATCTGGTATTGCACCGGTCTCGAATTTTTTAAAGGAAAACCGGATCCTTTTGGATATGTAGGTTCGAATCCTACCGTCGGCGGAAGTTTTATAAACTAAAATATCAAGATAATATTAATAAAAAAGAGTTCTAAAAAAATTTATTGATGGAATAAACTATGAAAAACATATCCAGAAACACTTTCAATTTAGGTTTAGTTGGAGCTATAGGATTGTTTAGTTTTGATGCAGCTCTACCTAACCTTCTATCTTCATCAAATACTCTAACAACTAGAAAAAGAATAATCAAACCACCTAAATTTACAAAAGTTCCAAAATTAGGTGGGAAGATTGAATTTGATGAACTAAAATTTGAAGAATTTGAAGAAGGATTAGAATTTTCGAGAATTAATATTTATAATGATAAAGAATTATCAGATATAGTCTCTGCTGTTAGAGTAAATCCAAAAAAACATACTCTAAAAGTTTCTTCAGGTTACAAAAATTCTAAAGAAGTTTTTGTTAGAGATATAGAAGAATGGCAAGAATATCTAAAAGCTCCAATAGTTTTTAACAGTGCACAATATATGGCAGAACCATGGGGAAGACCAGTAGCTAGATTAATATCTAAAGGAAAGAATATAGGACCTAGAAGGAATAGATCTTCAAGAGGAATGTTAGTGGGTGATCCTTTAGAAAAAAGATTGCCTGAAATTGATTTATTAGATTATGAATATGATGGTTATCCAAATAAAATTAGATATAATGAAGCAGTAGAACATTGGATGATATTATTAGATGGAAAAGGAAAGATAAGAGTTAGGGAATCTGGATGGCAAGCTAATAGAACTGTAGTTGCAAAAGATAAAAAAAGTAGATTTCTTGTATTTACGACAGAAGGAGGATTATTTACTCTAAATAAATTTGGAAAATTTTTGAGTGAATCTAAATTAGGAATTGAAACAGCAATGAATATGGATGGAGGTTATGAGGCTTGTCTAGCAATTAATACTAAAAATTTAGAATATGTAACTTATGGTCAATTTGAGACTTATGGTCCAAATAAAAATGTAAGTATACTTAACGCAAAAATAAAGATTCCTACAGTTGTAGGGGTATATCCTAAAAATTAATTTATTTTTTCGCTACAGTTTTACTACCAAATATTGGTGGATTCAAAATTCTAAATTCGTCCATTATTTCCCATGTTGCTGTTCTTTCTAATGCATGTTTCCTACACACATTACTTCTAATTACAATTTTAGACCCTTCTCTCTTTCCACTTATATGTTGATATTTCTTAGTAAGATCTAATCCAAATCCTTGAAATATTTGATTTTTTTGGATAGTTGGAGAAGAATATCTTCTTCCAAACAACTCATTTTTACCAGTTCCTGGACCACAATTATAATAAAGGAAAGACCAAGCTATTCTTTCTCTAGGATCTAATTCTCTATTTGTAGGAATTATTCCTTTTTCTTTTGCTTCTTTAAAATCTCTTTCAAACAAACGATCATAATATTTATACAAAGCTGTTGAAGATTCAATTAGATCTTGAAGATTGTCAAATTGAGCATATTTAACACTTTCTCTTTTTTCATTAAGGGTGCTTCTAAACTTTGTTATCCCATTACCAATTTTTAGATCTTTTCTTAGATAACCAAGACTCTGAAGTCTTCTAATCATATTTTCATTTAAAGAATCAGCTCCAGTTTCACCAAAAGGATCAAATATTATTTTGTGGTCTTTACTGTTTATATCACCTAAATAATAATTTTTAATCGAATAACTATCAGGGGCAGCCAATCCTTCAGCAAATAATAGAGTCATAAGTGCATTTGGATCTAAATTTCTTTTATGAGCTGCATCGAAAAGCATTTTACATAAATTAATTTCACGCGCATCATTACAATA
>JASLOB010000016.1 GCA_030745695.1 Candidatus Nanoarchaeia archaeon
AACAGTTTATATGTTTAGTTGGGGAAATGATGAATTTGTTGATGAATTTGAAGGAAATAAAAATATTAAGGTAAAAACAATACCTGCACCAATATTAGAGATTTACAAAAATATCTATAATTTGAATAGTTAAAATGATAAAGCCATTAGAATTTCAGGAAGAAGCAAGAGAAAAACTTACTGAGAAGTTTCTTAAACTATGGGATGATAACAAAAGAAAATTGCCCTTAGTTTTTCAATCTCCTACAGGTTCTGGAAAAACCTTTATGGTCTCTTCTTTTATAAGAGGATTAAATAAGCTTCCTCAGTGGGATGTTGATAAAACATTTATTTGGGTAACATTTAGTGATGATATCGCCATGCAAAGCAAGGATAAATTCATTAATTATTTTGAAAATACGCTAGAAAATAATTTATTAACAGTGGCAGACATCAATAAAGGAAAATTACAAAAAAATGAGATATTATTTCTAAATTGGCAAAAGATAGTTTCAAGAGCAGAATCCACAAAGAGAATTCTAAGAAGGCCAGAAAATGAAGAAGAGAGAAAAGAAACAGGTTATTATTTTGAAGATTTTATAGAAAATACTCATAAGGATAATAGGGAGATAATCCTTATTATAGATGAAGCCCACACCCATGTTACAGAAAGAGGAGCAAAACCCATTATCGATATGATTAATCCTAGTGTTGTATTACATGTTTCAGCAACACCAGATAGAAATCTAATTGCTGAAGCTGCGGGATATGATAGTTTTATAAAAATTCCTCATAAAAGAGTTGTTGAAGAAGGGTTGATAAAAGAGAAGGTTATTGTCCAAACAGAAGAAGATTTAAACAGATATCTTAAGGAAATAAAAAAAGGCTCTTTAGAAGAAGCAATGATTGATCTAGCTATAGAAAAAAGAGGAGAAATTGTTAAGGAATATAAAAAACTCAAAAAGAAAATAAATCCATTAATTTTAGTTCAATTACCTAATGATGATTCTAATAGCATAAGTTTAGGAGAGAAAACAAAAGAGGAAATAGCTACAGAAATCTTACATAAAAAAGGGGTTGATGAAAAGAAAATTGCTAGGTGGTTTGAAAATCATAAGAAACCAGATTATTTAGAGGAGCCAGATGACGAGCATGAGTACTTATTATTCAAACAAGCTGCTGGAACAGGGTGGGATTGCCCAAGAGCACACATATTAGTAAGATTTAGAGAAATACAATCCGAAACCTTTGATTTGCAAACAGTTGGAAGAATTTTAAGAATGCCAGAGCCACATAAAAAAGAAGATTATGTAAACTCGCCAACGATAAGAACAGGATATCTTTTTACAAATTATGACAGAAATAAAATACATGAAAAATGGAAGGATGTGTCTCCAAATAAACCAGCAACACTTCCAGCAAAAAGAAAGAAGGGAATAAAGAATATTCATCTAAAATCAGATTTTGTTTCTAGGCTTGAATATGGAGATCTTGCAGATTCTGCAAAGTTTCAAATGAGTTTTCTAAAATCAATGAATAAGTATTTTGGAATTAATTCCGATGATCTCCTAAAAGGAAAAGGTTCTGCAAAATTATCAAGGAAAGGAATAAATCTTAAACCAGAAATAAAAAGAAAAATAATTATGAATGCGGAATTCAAAGACTTTGATAATCTAAATATGGAGTTTGATAAGGAAGGGGAAGATATGGAATTAGAAATGTCAAATAACGATATTGAAAAAACATTCAATTATTACATTTATAGATTATTAACTGAACAAACAGAAGATGAAGCGAAAATATCTAACATAGTCAGATCACATCCAACACTTAAGTCAGCAATTAGAGTATGGTTTAAATCTGTTTTAACCGATAATTCTAACTACATGTATAAGATTTTTATTGAGGATATAGATAAAGATAGCTCAAGCATTTTTCGTCCTGCAATTACTCAAGCATTAAAAGACTATAAGCCAATATTAAAAGAAATAATAAATAAAAGAAGGGAAATTCAAGAATCGAGAGAGGCTAATGATTTTACTATTTTGGATGAATATTGGTTCTCAGAGGATTATTTAGATATTCCAGCTAAATTATGTGTTTTAGACAAATTCTATCTTAAGAATGAAGAAGGTAAAGATAATGAAGAAGATTTCATGAAATACATAGATTCAAAGGAAGATAAAATTTCTTGGTGGTTTAAAAATGGAGATTACGGAAAAGAATATTATGCAATTAAATATTGGAATACAAAAGAAGAAGCATGGAGGTTATTCTTCCCAGATTGGATCATTTTATTCAAAGATGGAAAGATAGGCATATTTGATACAAAAAAAGGGGATACCGCATTACCTCAAGGAAGAGGACATACAAAAGATAAGGCTAAATATCTTCAAATGAAGATGGAAAAACTTGGTAAGAATTTTGTTGGAGGAATAGCGGTTAAGGAAAATAATGTTTGGTATTATCATGAAGGAAAAGATTATGATTATTATCCAGGAAGATTAAATAAAGATTGGAAAAAATTTGAAGATTTAATGGGAAAAAATTAAAATGACTCCCTTCAAACTATCTCCCTCCGCCCTAAACCAAATGAAAGATTGCCCAAGATGTTTTTGGCTTTCTCAACACAAGGTATGGAAAAGACCTTCCGGTATATTTCCAAGTCTGCCTTCTGGAATGGACAAAATCCTTAAAATCCATTTTGATAAATTTATGGAAAAAGGAGAATTGCCTCCAGAGTTATGCGAGAATGGTGAATGTACTAATATGAAATTATTTGATGATAAAGAAAAGATGAAAGTCTGGCAGAGTAATTTTAAAGGTGTTTCATGGACTGATAAGAATGGAAATGAATTACATGGTGCTGTTGATAATATTTTAGTTAAAGGCAAGAAATTAATCGTTTTAGATTATAAAACAAGAGGTTATGCACTTAAAGAAGATACTGCGGAACATTACAGGCTTCAACAGAATGTATACAACTTCTTATTAAGAAAAAATGGATATGATACAGAGGATTATTTCTTCCTTCTTTTTTATATTCCAAAAGAAGTTATGGCAACAGGAGAAGTTATATTTGATACAACATTAGTTAAGATGAAAGTAGATGTTAAGATGGCTGAGAAAGTCTGGAAAAAAGCTTTGAAGCTGTTAAATGAAGAGTGCCCAAAAGAGAGTTGTGAATGGTGTGAAGGAAAATGAGGATCATAAAAGATTCAATTATTTTAGTTAATACGGATTCAAATAATTCAAAAAAAGTAATTAATTATTTGAAACGAAATAATAAGAAATTTTACTCTGATAATGATGTAGAAAAATCCAGAGTATTAATTCGTAAAAAATTAAATGAGGGATGTAAGGAATTTATTATCTGTGGAGGAGATGGTTCAATTAATAAATTTATTAATGAATATGGCAAATTATCAAAAGATAAGAAAGAAAAAATAAGTTTAGGGATTATTCCATGTGGTAGGGCTAATGATTTAGCAAGAGCTCTTAAAATTCCATTTAAGATTGAGGAAGCTTTCAAAACAATAGACAATAACAAAACTAAAAAAATTGATTTAATTAAGGTAAATGATTCTTATTTTATTACTGGGGGAGGATTAGGATTACCTACTGAGATAATTAAAGATGTGAATACTTTATCAAGAAATTTCTTAACAAGAGGAATAAAAAAAATATTAGGAGAATCAATATATTTATGGATTACATTAAAAAAATTTATATTCGGTTATAAGGGTATTGAAGAAACAAGAGATAAATTATTGGCAATTTATGTATTAAATCAGTCATTTATTGGAAAACGATTTAATATTGCTCCTGAAGCAAAAAATAATGATGGCTATTTTGATGTTAAATTTGTTAAGATGCCCCCAACATTTTTATCAAATTTTAAGACCTTGTCTTATGGAAGTAAGGGAAAAATAGATGAATTAGGTTGGGTAATAAAAAAGAAAGCTCAGAAGTTAACAATTAATCTAAAAGAGCCTTTTTATTTCATGGGAGATGGAGAACTTTTAGAAAAAAGTAAACAGTTTGCTATTGAAGTTGTTCCAGAAGGAATAAACATTCTGACTAATTAACTTTTTCAACAACAAATCTTGAATAAAAATGAACCCTATCCTTTTTGTATAATTCTTCTGAAAATTTTTTATCCTGTATAATTCCATTAACTTGGTGTTTAGATCTTCTAACTAAATTATTCCAATAACAAATCTTACCGTTTCTTTTAGAAACTCTTTTGATTTCTTTTAAAATATCTTCATACTCTTCTTGTGTTTTAGCTTCAAAAACATCAGAAAGATTAAATTTAGAAAAAGATTTCTCTTTTGATTTCTTTAGAAACTGATAAATGTCTTCATTAACAAATTCTATTTTATTATTTTTTAATAATTTTTTTAATTTATTGAAATTGCTTTCATCTAAATATGGATGATCTTTAAACGGGATTGGAATTGTTCCTGTTAGGATATAATGCATAAAAAGATTAGTTTGTATAGGAACTTCAGTTAAACCATGTTTAACCCTATCTAAATAATAGTTAGAAACTTCGCCTTTAGAAGAATACTTAAAATATTCTTTATCTCTTCCAGATTCTAATCCTTTTCTTGAAAAAAATAGTTTAAATAAAAATCTAAATCTCCAATTATTCCAATACTTCAAATAGAACTCTTTCTGTTGATCAAGTGAATTTAATAACAAAAACTCGTTAATTCTTTTCTTAGGTATAATAAGAGGTAAGCAATAGTTTCTAAACTTGGATAAATATTTTTCAAATTTCCCACAATGAATTATTCCATTTCCTATTATCTCTAAATTCTTCTCCCAATACTCAATTTCATCTTTTTCAAGATTTTTTTTAATAGTTTCAAATACCTGCATCCTATTTTTAGAGGGTTTAAATCCAATAAATCTTACAAACTCTTCAAATTCCAGATTTTTAATGGCTACAATTTTTAGCTTAATTAGGGATATTTGCTCTTTTTTTATATCAATTCCCATAATCTTCTTAGGCTCTTTTAATAAAATTGCGAGAATATTCTCCCCTCCAGAGACTATTGATAAAACATTATCTCCTTTTGATATATCTAATGATTGTAATAGAACTAAGGGATCTTCCCAGCACATACTATATGAGATTGCCATAGATGATTATATGAACTCACTTATAAAAATCTTTATAACAATCCTTTGAAGTTCTATTATATGGTAAAAGTGTTTATTACAGGTGCAACAGGTTTTATTGGAAGTTCTCTACTAAAAGCTTTAATTGAAAGAACAGATGTCAATAAATTTAACCTCCTTGTAAGAAATAAAGAGAAATCCATTGAAAATCTGTCAGATATAATTGGGCTTATTAAAGACTCAGGAAAAGAAATAAGATTTCTTGAGGGCGATGTTACAAAAGAAAATCTTGGATTAACATCTGAAGAGATTGAGGCAATACAAGATATTGAAGAAGTTTATCATTTAGCATCAAATATTTCATTATCTAATGAAGAGAAAGATAAAAAATTAATTTTTAAGTGTAATATTGATGGAACAAGAAATATTCTTGAGATTTTTAAGGATTCAAATAATTTAAAAGAATTTTATTTTTTTAGTAGTGCTTATTCCTGCGGTAAGACTCAGGAAAATGTAAAAGAAGATTGGTTGACAAAACCAGACTCATTTAGAAATTATTATGAAGAATCAAAATGGCTATCAGAAGAATTAATTAAAGAATATGTAGAAAAACACAACATGAATATTATAATTCTTCGTCCAAGCATAGTTTCAATTTCTTTGTCAACTGAATTTTCAAAAGTAAAAAATCAGACATTCTATTATTATAGCAGGATTTTAAGAAAGGCTGTAAGGATACAAGAAATCCCAAAAATTATTAGGCTCATAGGAAAGTCAAACTCTACCTCAAATATTATTCCCTTAAATGATCTTATTAATATTATCATAGATATTAGCAAGTTAGATCAAAAGAGCAGATTCTACAACTTAGTAAATCCCATTAATCTCTCAACAAAATCATTTATAGATGGAATTGAAGAAAGTTTAAACTTTGATGAGGGCTTTATCTTTAAAGAAGAATTAGATTATGAAAGTCTAAGCGATGAAGAGAAATTTATATATGATAGAACTAAAGCGTATTTTGAATACAATCTTGTTGATAATTTAGAATGGAATTGTTCAAAAACAGAGGAGATAAGAGAAAAATTAAATATTAAAGAGATTGACAACTCCTGGATAAAAGAACATATCAAAAAGTTCTTTTCTTTTTTAGAAAATGAAGGATAAAAGAAATTTTTTCAAAAGACTTTATGAGTTTCAAAATGAGAGGTTTCAGGCTGGAGTTTTAATATTTACTACTTCTGCTGTTGTTTTAAGTTCAGTGGCTGTATCCTTACCAGTTGGAGAAAACATATCTAACTTTTTACCTGAAATATTAATTTCAATTTTTACATTACTTTTGTTTATGTTTCATATTAGAGTTTTAGATGAGCATAAAGATTATGATTTTGATTCCAAATACCATAAAGAAAGACCTGTTCAAAGAGGATTAATAACCTTAAAGGAACTCTTAATAGTAGATATAATCGGATTATTAATCCTTTTTTCATTAAATATATTTCTTCCACAAAGAGCATTGTTATTCCTATTAATCGCATTTGGATATACTTTAATTGCAGGTAAAGAATTTTTTATAAAAAACTGGATTAGAAAAAGATTCTTTCTTTATAATTTTCTAAATCTATTGCAATTATTATTTTTGCAGTTTTATCTATATTCTTTGATTAACCCTAATTTCTCTTTTCAAAATCCTATCCTTACTATTCATTTTGTTTTTGTTCTTTTTAATGTAGGGATTATAGAATTTGCAAGAAAATTAAAATCTAAATCTGAAGAAACAGATGCAAAAGACACCTACTCTTCAAGATTAGGAATTAAGAAGTCTGTCTTAGTTTATTTATTAATTTGTTTTATTGTTTATGGATTGTTCATCTATATGCTTTCAAGTTTAGGATTTAGTTTAATAATTTTTGTGATAAGTTTAACATTCTTAAACTTAGTAATTTTAACCTCTTTGATATATATCTCTAAAAATAATAAAACATCTTCACTTATACTTCAAAGTTTTGCTGCATTGTTTTATATTTCGATGCATTTATTACTGGTATTTACTAAAATTTAATATGAAAAATTATCTAATAAAAGGGGTGCTAATTGTAACTTATTTTTTAATTGCAATACCTCTAAGAATTATCTTTAAGATAAAAAGAGAAGGAGAACCTAAAATTGATTCTAATGGCAAATATATAATTGCGTCAAATCATCCTTCAAAATTAGATCCATTTCTTATTTTAGCATCATTACCATTTAAAACATTTCTAAAGTTAATTCCAACAAGATTTGTGACCACTCAAAGTTATTTAACAAAATGGTATCATAAAATGTTTTTATTACCATTAGGATGCATTTCTAATAAACCAAAGAATAATAAAAAATCTCTGGAGATCTTAGAAGAACGAATAAATGAAGGAGAAACCATCTTTATTTTTCCAAGAGGAGAACTTGAAAAGAAAGGAATAAAATCAAAACCAAAAGTTGGTGCAGTTTACATTGAAAAGAATGTAAAAGATTCTAAGATAATTCCTGTTAATATTTATATATCTGACAAACTTAATTTTAAGAATCTGTTAAAGAGAAAGGTAAGAATTGAAATAAAATTTAGGGAAGTCTTTAGACATAAAGAATTTAAAGATGATCTTCAAATAAATGCTAATGATCTTATTAAAAGAATAGAAAAAGATGGAAAATAAGTTAGATATTAAAAATATGTATAGATTGCCGTTTACAAAAGATGATAATCCAGATGGTTGGATAGAGGTTACAACATTTTGTCAATTAAAATGTCCTGGCTGTTATAGGGGTCTTGCTGAGAAAGATCCAAAAAGACTTCATGAAGATCTTGAAAAAATGAAATCTGAAATAGATAATTTTATTGAATCAAGAAACATCCAAACATTATCAATAGCAGGTGGAGAGCCATTATTATATCCTAAAATAAAAGAAATTATTGAATATGCTTCTTCCAAAGGAGTTAAAACAAAAGTATTTACTAATGGAGTGGCTTTAACAGAAAACAGACTAAAAGATCTTAAAGAGGCGGGTGTTACAGAATTTGTGGTTCATATTGATAAGTATCAGGATAGACCTGACATGAAAGATATGAAAAACACTAATGAGTTAAGAGAAAAATTCTGTAAACTATTTAGAGAAGTAAAAGATGTAAATCTTGGTTTTATTATGCCTGTATCTGGAGAAGATTATTCTGATTTATCAGAAACTATAGAGATATGTAAAGATAATTCTGATGTAGTTAATTTACTGGTATTATCTCCTTATAAGGATGTATTATTAAATGATGATAAGACATTTACAAACAATAAATTAGAAAATCCTGATATTCCAAAACTATCAAATTTCTTATCAGAACAATTTCAAAGTAAACCTTGTGCTTTCTTAGGAAAAATACACAGTAAGGATCAACCTTCCTGGATATTTACGGTTCCTGTATTTTATGGTAAAAAAATTATTGGTTATTTGGATTCTTCTCTTTATAAAAAGTTTCAGGAAAGATATAGAAAAAAGAAAGGAAAATATTTTATAACAGTAAAAGGAAACAAAATCAATCCAAATTCTCTTTTGCCCCTCATATACAAAAAAAATGTTTCTGAAATTCTAAAAAATTACAGAGAGGAAAAAAAGAATAATCCCATTAAAGAAGATAGTTTAAGGTATCAAGTTATTCTTATTATTGATGGACCTGATAAAGTTGATGGAAAATGGAATCTTTGTGATGGTTGCCCTGATGCAATGCATTATAATGGAAAATTAGTTCCTTCTTGTTTGTTAGAAAGAGTGAAAGCAGGGGAAGATATTTTTATTGAGTAATCTCTTTTTCTAAAGCAACATATTTTCTTATTACTTTAATTCCAGGATATGGGAGCTTGGTAACAATATTACCTAACTTGATTAAAGCGTATATTTCCTTTGTAAATTCTTTTTCTTGAGCAATTTTATGCTGATAATGTAAAAGTGCAGCACCAACTCTTTTATTTTGGTATTCTGATAAAACTCCTATTGTCTTTAAAATAATGATATTATTTATTGGATCAATAATACTTGAGCAAAAACCTACATCTTTTCCATCTTTATCAGAAATAATTTGTATTGATAAATTATTAATATTTTGTTCATAGTCTTTATAGATATACAAATATTCTTCTTCAGTAATATTTACAAAAGACCAACTATCCTGAAAAATATCATTAATCATTTTATAGATTGATAAAATTCCCTCTCTAAAATCATCTTTAGTTAATGTTCTAATTTTAAATCCATCCTCAAGGGCTAAATGGTAATCTTTTTTAGTATAAGGGATAATTGTGTTAAAGTCTGTTCTTTCAGCAGATCCATATTCTAAAGCAATATTAAAACCTTGATTTTTGAATTGATCAATATAATAATCTTTTGTCAAAGGCTCTAAAATAAATGAATCATTTTCTTTTTGATCTACTACAAACCGATATGGATGCCAGATTGTCAGATCTATTGGTGCTCTAATAATTTTACAACCTTTTTCTTTTAGATAGTTAATTGCCTTATTAATCAAAACAGAAGAAAGCTCTTCATTATCAATACATTCATAAAATCCAATTATTCCTACAGGCAACCCTTCATTATTTAATCTTGAATCAATAAATGCAGATATATGTCCAACAACCTCATTATTATCATAAGCAATAAAATTCCTAATCTTAATAAAATTAAATGAAGGATTTGCTTTGTTGATTATTTTTTTAACGTAACCTATATACATATCTGCATTACTCTCTTTATGGTAGAATCTTTTCATTAATTGTATAAGGTCGTTTTGATAATTCTCTTCAAAATCATATTCTTTTATTTCAATCATGGATAGTCACCTCTCCTGTAAAACCATTTAATGTAATAGTTTGCCCATCTTTAAGATTTTTCGTTGCATTTTTCAATCCAATTATGCAAGGAAGATTTAATTCTCTTGAGATTATTGCAGCGTGAGAAAGTAATCCTCCATGCTCAACAATAATTCCCTCGCATAAGCCAAATAAAGGAGTCCATCCAGGATC
>JASLOB010000017.1 GCA_030745695.1 Candidatus Nanoarchaeia archaeon
TGCTTCCTTATTGAAGGCAGTATATAGTGATACTCAATTTCTTGAGGGTGTAATAATTGTAGTGCCATCTCAGTTCACATATGTGAAGATTTATAAAGATTGTTATTTCTTTCTATAATCTAAAATTTAGTATAATTCAACAAAACATTATTAAATGATTAAATTTCAAAATTCTTATGGAAATAAATAAAGATACTAAAGTAAGATTAAATAATGGAGTTAAAATGCCATTATTGGGATTTGGAACTTCCAGAACAAAAGGAGAAACAGAAAGAATAGTTCTTCAAGCATTAAAAGCAGGATACAGACAATTTGATACTGCTACTAGATATGAAAATGAAGAAGAAGTAGGAAATGCAATTAAGAAATCTGGAATTCCAAGGGAAGAAATTTTCATTACAACTAAAATTGGTTCAATGGAAGGAGAACATGATTATCCAGAAAAAGCATTCAATGATAGTCTGAAAAGATTACAATTAGGTTATATTGATTTATATTTAATTCATTGGCCTATATCTGGAAGATTAGAGGTCTGGGAGTTTTTAGAGAAGAAATTAGAAGAAGGAAAAGTAAAAGCTATTGGAGTTGGTAATTTTACAATAAGACATCTAAAAGAATTATTAGAAATAGCTAAAGTAACTCCTGTTTTAAATCAAGTAGAATTTAATCCTTTCTTGTATCAAAAAGAATTATTAGAATTTTGTAAAGAAAAAAAAATACATTTAGAGGGATATTGTCCATTAACAAGAGGACATAAATTAGATGACCCAAGATTAATAGAAATGTCCAAGAAATATAAGAAAAGTCCAGCACAATTATTAATTAGATGGGCTTTACAACATGATGTTATCTCAATTCCAAAGTCTCAATCTGAAGTAAGAATGAAAGAGAATCTTGAGGTGTTTGACTTTGAGATTTCTGAAGAAGATATGAGTACAATGAATTCTTGGGATGAAAATTTTAGAGTAACAAGTGATCCTGAAGAAATTCCTTAACTACCACCTAGAGATATTCAGAATATTAGTTTCTTTTGCTCTCTTAAATAATTCTTCTGTTATTTCTAAATCTTTAACTAAATATTCTTTTATTTTATCCCAACTTTTTTCAATACATAATTCTGCTATTTTATTTCCATCAATATCTAGAACATCTAATCCAAGAAATTTACCATAATCAGTAAGCTTTCCTCTTGTTTTTCCATATCTATATGCGTTAATTTTTTCTCTTAAGTCTATAACTAACTTTAATATAAAAGGAGTAATTTTTATATTGTGAATAAAACTTCTTGAAGTAATAAATGGAATATCAAAATTAACAATATTAAATCCTACAATTAAATTACTTGGATTTTCTTTCTTTATTTTATTCCATTCATTCCAGAATTCACTAAGAATTTCCTTCTCATTTTCATTCATGAATATTTTATTTTCATTTTTATATCTAATTCCTAATGCGATAATTTTAGAATCAATTGGATTAATTAATTTAGTTTTTTCTTCCTCTTCTAAATCATTATATCCATCTAGATTAATTGGACAGGTTTCTATATCAACAATGAAATAATCATCATACATTATTTAATAAAGAAAACAAGATTTATAAACCTTTTTTATAAGTTATAATTATGTTACTAGAACAAGAATTAAAAAAGTATAGTAGTCATGTTGTCTTAGAAGAGATAGGAGAAGAAGGACAAGAGAAATTAAAGAATGCTAAAATATTAATTATTGGAATTGGAGGGTTAGGTTCTCCTTCTGCATTATATTTAGCTGCTTCTGGAATTGGTACATTAGGATTAGTTGATTTTGATACTGTTGAGGAAAATGATTTACAAAGACAAATAATTCATTCTATTAAAGACTTGAAAAAATCAAAATTAGAATCAGCAAAAGAATCAATTTTAAATTTAAATAAAGAAATTAAATTAAATCTTCATGATATAAGAATAAATGAAGATAATATTGAATTAATTAATGATTATGATTTAGTTATTGATTGTACAGATAATTTACAAGTTAGATATTCAATGAATGATGCTTGTTTAAAATTTAACAAGCCATTAATTTATGGTGGAATTTCTAAGTTTGAAGGACAGGTTTCTGTTTTTAATTATAAAAATGGACCTTGTTTTAGATGTTTTATTAAAGAAGATAAGAGAAATATCCTTAATTGTAATGAAACTGGAGTATTAAGTTCTATTCCAGGAGTAATAGGAACTATAGAAGCAACTGAAGCTCTTAAAATTATATTAGATAAAGGAAAAGTTCTTAGTGGAAGATTATTATTCTATGATGCTTTAAATTCTAGATTTAGAGAGATTAAAATAAATAAACAAAAAGATTGTAAGTGTAATAAAAATTAAATTAGTAGAATAATTCTTTACAAACATATTAGATAATATATCTTTTAGTTGTACAAATTATATAAATAAAATGATTATATTACAAATTATATAATGAGAAGATTAATGGCAGCGACATTAACAACATTAGTTCTAGGGTTTTTACAGCCAGTTGTATCTCATGCAGAATCATTATATGAACAAGCTATGAGGTATGTAGATAATCAAGGAAGAATAAAAGGCAATATATTCTTAAGAAGAGTGAGTGTTGGGGATGATCATGCTATTTTAAGAATAGATTATAGATTAGAAAATGGAATAGAAGTAAGAACAGGTTATAGGCCTATGGCTGGTGGACCAGATAGTTCAGGAGATATAAACATAATATTCCAGAGAAGACCCAATCTATATCTGTTTACTAGAGGAGATCAATCTGAAAAGTATACTGATCCACTTGAAGATGGCTTAAACAGAAATGAAGTTCTGGATGTTCCACAGACAGAACCAAAACAAGAAGTAAAGAATAAAATAGATATTTAATTTTTCAATATCATAGATTAAATTTATTAACCTTTAATTCTAGTTCTTATTATGGATAGATATAAAAATATAAAGTTTAAAGCTGGAATAGAAGTTCATCAACAGCTTGAAACAAATAATTTATTCTGTTCCTGTCCTTCTTTAGTTAATGATAATAATAAAGTAAGTAATGAAATTAAAAGAAAATTAAGAGCTGTAGCAGGAGAGTTAGGAGAGGTAGATGTAGCTACACTACATGAAATAAAAAAAGGAAGGGAATTTTCTTATCAGGCTAAAGGAACATCATCTTGTTTAGTTGAATTAGATGAAGAACCACCACATGAGATAAATAAAGAGGCTTTAGATACTGCATTAGAAATTTCTTTATTGTTTAAAGCTAATATTATTGATGAGCTTCATGTTATGAGAAAAATTGTTATTGATGGTTCAAATATTACTGGATTTCAAAGAACAATGTTAATCGCTACTGATGGATATGTAAATACTTCTAAAGGTATTGTTAAAATTCCTACAATATATTTAGAGGAAGAAGCAGCTAAAAAAATAAATGAAGATGAAAATAATGTTAATTATAGTTTAGACAGATTAGGGGTTCCTTTAGTTGAGATTGATACTGATGCTAGTATTAAAGATCCTGAACATGCAAAAGAAGTTTCTTATATTATTGGGATGATATTAAGAAGTACTGAAAAAGTTAAGAGAGGAATTGGTTCTATAAGACAAGATGTTAATCTATCAATATTAGATAAAGAAAGAATTGAGATTAAAGGATTTCAGGATTTAAGATACATACCAAAAGTTATTGATGGAGAGATATTAAGATTAAGTAAATTAAAAAAAATTAAATCTGAAGTAAGGAGAGCTAATGTAGATGGTTCTACTACTTTTTTAAGACCTTTGCCTGGAGCAGCTAGATTATATCCAGAAACTGATGTTGCTCCTATAGTAATTACAAGAGAAAGATTAGCTATAATTAAACTTCCTGAATTGATAGTTGAAAGAGCTCTTGAAATTGAGAAAAATTATGATATTTCTCCAGAACAAGCACATAATATTGTTAAAGATAGATATGATAAATTATTTTTAGATGTTGCTTCTAAACTAAAAAAAGAATATTCTGGATTTTTAGCTGAAACTATGTTATCTATCCCTAAAGAATTAAGAAGGAAGTATAAAATTGAGTATAAGTTTAATGATAAATTATTTAGAGATGTATTTGAAGCTTTTAATTTAGGAAAAATATCTAAGAATTCTATTTTTGAGATTTTTTTGAATGATTCTAAAGGAAAAAAGATTAATTTAGATGATTATAAGATAATAGATGATAAAGCATTAATGAAAGAAATTGAGAAGATTGTTAAGGAGAAAAAAGATTTAGGTTATAATGCGATTATTGGAATTATAATGGAAAAATTTAAAGGAAAAGTTGATGGAAAGAAAGCTTCTGAGATTATTGGGAAGATATTAAAGTAAGACGAATCTTACTCAACTCTTTCAACTCATAAACTCCTGAAGATTTAGAGGTAAATATAGATTACACAATAATTCTATTTTATCATATAAAGATTTATATAATCAAATTATAAACAAATTTTATGAAACCTAGACATCTAGTTTATGATTTATGCCATAAAATGAATGTTGATGGATTTACTGAACATTTATTAAGAGAAGGGTATAGAGAAACAGATATAATTTTTTCTCCAGATAGTTCTCCTTCTAGAAGGTGTGTAAGTTTTAGTAGGGGTTTAGGTTTTAGTGAAGGAGTTATAGATGGAGACCTTCTATATATTTTAAATGATTTAGATGGAGAAATTTCACCATTAGATAAAGTGGCTAAAGAATACCAACTCCAATCTTGATTTATATTATCTCAACTCTTCTAACTTACCAAACTCATAAACTTTATCAGAAACAACATAAACCTCAAAATTATCTAAATCTTGTTTTAAAAAAGGACTTAATAATCTTTCTTTAAAAACATCTGTCCCTTCTGTAACTAAATTAAAAGAAGGAATTACAATTAATTTTTTATTTTTAAATTTTCCAACTAAAAAACATTTGTATAACTCAGATCTAGTCTTAGATTTAATAGAAACAGCAGGATGTTCATGTCCAATAATAACAATCTTAGAAGAACTAAAATCTAGATCTTCAGGAATAACTTCTCCATGACAAACATAATAGTCATTTATTCTATAATATAATCTAGTAGATAAATTTCTCTTATTAGCAATAGGATCTAGAATTTTATCATGATTTCCTTTAATTAAGATTAATTCTTTACAATTTTTGATTAATAAATCAAGAATTTTTAATATATCTCTCCATTCAGAATCTGAAATAGTTCCAAATTCATGTTTAAAGTCTCCATTTAATATTATTTTATCAATTTCAATCTTAGATAATAATTTAGTTAATCTTTCAAAAGTCTCTTTAAACTGAAATTTTGGAATTAATATTCCTTGTTTATTCAAAGATTCTTCATATCCAAGATGCATATCCGATATAATCAATATTTTTTCTTTCCTAATAAATAATCCTAAATCTATTATTTCTAAACTATCATTAATCTTCATAAAAATGAAAGAATAACAATATTTAAATAATATAACAATCCAATAAAAATGTAATAATGGGGGGTCAAAATGGCAAAATCTAATGAAAGATCTAATGATAAAAGGATTAGAGCTGTTTATAATATAGCTATACTAGTTTTATTATTAGTTACAGCAAGCTATACTATTGTTAATTTTCATATAAAAGGTGATGGACTTAATGAGATTACTGGACAAGCAGTAGCACAACAAGCATATCAACAAGGTGTAACAGATACACAAGTTTTAGTTACACAAGAAATAATTAAACAACTAAATGAACAAGGTTTTGTTGAGGTTCAAGTACCAACACAAGATGGACAGACAACTACAGTAAGATTAGGAATATTATAACAACCTACTCAATAAAAACATAATTCTTTTTTTATTTTTTAGATTGATTCTATTTCCAAAAACCTTTTAAAATAAGTTATTTTTATAACAAAATGTTAGATGTTTGGTTATATTCTATAATAAGTGTAGTATTAGTGAGTTTATTATCTTTAGTTGGGGTATTTACTTTATCTCTGAAAGATAAACATCTAAAAAACTCTTTATTATTTTTAGTTAGTTTTTCTGCTGGAGCTTTATTTGGGGATGCTTTCATACATTTAATCCCAGAAGCTTTTGAATTCAATCTAGGAGTTAAACTTCCAATATATATTCTATCTGGAATCTTAATATTCTTTGTATTAGAAAAATTTATTCATTGGAGACATTGTCATGTTGTTACATCCCATGATCATC
Organism: Candidatus Nanoarchaeia archaeon; assembly: GCA_030745695.1. GTDB lineage: Archaea > Nanobdellota > Nanobdellia > SCGC-AAA011-G17 > JACPNG01 > JACPNE01. The sequence goes on from JASLOB010000017.1 coordinate 6,226, forward strand.
CACATCCATTTGCTATTATGAATTTAGTTGGAGATGGATTACATAATTTTATGGATGGATTGATAATAGGAGGGAGTTATCTAATCAACATCCCATTAGGAATAACAACAACTATAGCTGTTATTCTTCATGAGATCCCACAAGAGATAGGAGATTTTGGGGTTTTACTTCATTCTGGATTAAGTAAATCTAAAGCTTTATTTTATAATTTTCTTTCAGGTTTTGTAGCTGTTTTTGGAGCAGTGTTAGCTATAACAATTGGTTCAAGATTAGGGGAATTTAGTTCTTTTTTAATTCCATTTACAGCTGGAGGATTTATTTATATTGCTGGATCTGATTTAATTCCAGAGTTGCATAAAGAAGTTAAAGCTTCAAGATCTTTCTTTCAATTTGTGGCTTTTATTTTAGGAATTTTGATAATGTTAGCTTTAATATTATTAGAATAATTATATTGATTTTTTTTCTAATGGTCCAAATCCAGTTAATGAACCTTCTTCAGCTAATTCTTGTATTCCACTTGAAGAGAAACTACGCATAAAGTATATTTTTATTGGGGGCCTTCCTTGTAACATATTAACTGCTTCCTCTGGCAAACATTGTTTTCCATCATCTTCATATAATCCACAATATAAATCACTGTCAACAACAATACCTCCAACATCAGTAAGCTCTGTACCACATCCTTGACAATATTTTTTATTAGATAATACTGATCTAATGTAATTTTGTATATCCTCTATCAATTCCATCTCAAAAATGTCTAGAACTTCTTTAAATGTTTTTCTAATATTCTCTATCTCTTTCTAGCTTTTTTTTTAGGAGCAGTTTTTTTAGTAACAACTTTTTTAGTTATTGATTTTTTTACAACATTTGGATATCTGGTCATATTTGGATTTAGATTTTTTCTAAAAAATACTATATAAATAATTGGTAGAATTCCAGCTGTATTTAAAACTAATAAAGCTACAAACCAATAAGGTTGATTGTTTCTACCTGCTTTCCATAAGGCATAACCTTTCCAGATTATAGTCCATATTACAAGTAATATGAACAAAGATCCAAATATTGGTGTTGTTGAAAAGAAAGGATATAATAGACTAGCCATATTATTATATAGTAAGCTAATTTATATATTTAATGTTTTAAACTAATCTTAGCTAGGATTTGTTGATGCATTTTTTTTAAGAATTCTACTTTATCATCTGCTTTTAGTATATCAGTGTAACCTTGCATTACTAGATTAAGTGCAAAAGGGCTTGGAATTCTTGTTTGTACTTCTTTAATCTTAATTTTATCATCTTCTACCATCTTAACAATTTTAATTGCATTATCAATATCCATTAAATCCTCTAAAACTTCTCTTCTAGCCTCTTTTAAAATTATAAATTGTTCAGAAATTCTTTTAACAGCACTTAATAATATCATAGAACTTACTTGTTGTCTACCCACTCTCTTTGTTTTTCCTTTATAATTTCTTAATATCATTAATGCTCTTGTTGCACAATGTCTAAATCTTCTTTTTAAAACTTCAGTTTGATCTATAGCCAACTCTAAAATCCTCCTTAAATCTTTAGAGTTTAATAAAGAAAATGCTTTTAGTACATTAACATTTTTTTCATAAGCTAAGAAAAATCCATTATCATTTATTCCAATTTCTAAATCTTTATGTTGTGTTTTGTATATAGCATAAGCTAAAGCTCTTGATAACACATCATTAACTCTTCTTCCGAATAATGTATGAAAAACAACATGTCTTCTATTATCTTCGTCAATATAATGTTCTACTAAAATTTTCTTTTCATGTGGGATTTCTGAAAATCTAAATTGTTCATTAAAATAATTATAAATTGCATTGGCTGCTTTATTATCTACATATAAATAATCATTAATAAATTTTAAAATATTTTTTTTAGGTTGTTTATTTGAAAATCTTTGTTCTAATAATCTTCTAAACTTTTGAATATCTAAAGCTAAATCAAAACTTAATGGAAGCATATCAGAAAACCATGAAGGAACTGTTGGAGGCCTATCACCAGAAGCATTTACTTGTGCAACCATCCCTCTAGCAAATTTAAATTCATAAGTATTCCCACCTAAAACAAATATATCTCCTCTTCTTAATCTTTCTAAAAATCCTTCGTCTATTGTTCCAACTACATCCTCTCCAATTTTAACTTTAACATGAGTTTCATCTGGAATAGTTCCGATGTTAGTCATGTAAAGAACTCTTGCTAATCTTCCTTTCTTTCCTATCATCCCAGTATCTTCATCATGCCAAATTTTAGCATAAATATATCTATCTTCTAAAGAGATATACTTTCCAGATAAATAATCTATCACTTCATTAAAATCTTTTTTATTTAATGTTTTATAACAATAAGATTTTTTTATTAGTTTAAACAAATCATTTATATGAATTTGATCTGAAATAGCTACTCCAAAAATTTGTTGAGATAAAACATCTAAAGCATTAGTTGGGATGTGAATCCTATCTATTTTCTTTTCTATAGCTGATTTTAATAACAAACTACATTCTATCAAATCATCTCTATCTAAAACAACAATTCTTCCTTTTGTTGTTGAGTGTAATTGATGTCCACTTCTTCCTATCCTTTGTAAGCATCTAGCTACTGATTTTGGACTTCCTAATAAAACAACCAGATCAATATAACCAATATCTATTCCAAGTTCTAAAGAAGTACTACACACTGCAACTTTTAATTCACCTTTTCTTAATCTTTCTTCTAAATTTAATCTATGTTCTTTTGATAAAGAACCATGATGTGCCCCAATATTTTCTGTATAATTTTTTGGAAATTTTTCTTTTAGAAAATGAACAACTCTTTCTGTTGCAGATCTAGTGTTAGTAAATATTAATGTAGTTTTATGTTCTTGAATTAACTTATCTAATAAATTATACATTTCACTATGCATAGAAGAATGAGAGGTACCAATTAAATCGTCTACTGGACTTAAAACTTTCAAATCTAATTCTTTTAAAAATTGAACATCAATAATCTTACAATTTCTATCATTTCCAACTAAAAATTCAGCTATTTCTTCTAAAGGAGAGATAGTTGCAGATAATCCAATTCTAGTCATTCCTTTACTTAATTTTTGTAATCTTTCTAGACTTAAAGATAAATGAACTCCTCTTTTATTCTCTGCTAAAGCATGGATTTCATCTGTAATACACCATTGAACATCATTTAGATAATCTTTGAATTTTGGAGAGTTTAGTAATATCGCTAATGATTCAGGTGTTGTAATTAATATATGAGGTGGACTTTTTAACATATTTAATTTTTCTTTTTGTGTTGTATCTCCAGTTCTAACTGCAACTCTTATACCTAAATTCTTTTTAGCTACTTTGTCAATATTAGTTTTATCATAAATTTTTTCCATCTCTTCTAGAGGTTCTAATAAATTTTTTTGAATATCATTATTAAGCGCTTTTAATGGAGAAATATAAACACAATATATTTTATTTTCTAGTATATTTTTAATTGAAGAATCTATTAACTCATTTATTATAGCCATAAATCCAGTTAATGTTTTTGTAGCTCCAGTGGGTGCTGAGATTAAAATATTATTTCTAGAATGAACTTCCATCACACCATATAATTGGGGGAGAGATAATTTTTTGAATTTATTTTTAAACCAAGTTTTAACTATAGGATGTAAAATTTCAAATATTTCATTCTCATTATTATGTTTTTTTTTATAAGTTATCATTTTCTAGAATTTTAGTATATAAGGCAATAAGCTTTAAATATTTATTGATTCTCAAAATTTCATGGTAGAAGATAAAATAAAAGGTAAGTGGTGGGATATAGAAAAAGTTTCAGATAAAGTTATAAACGCTAAATATGATAAAATAAAAGACTGGGTGATGGATCCTAAAGGCTATTTTTTGATTAAAGTAGATCAAGAAGATAAATTAATAGAAGTTGGCTATTGTACCTCCCCAGACAATAAATTAAGGGCTGAGATAAAAGGAAAAACAGCTATTGAAATTGTTAATACATTAATAAGAGAGGAGATGATTTCTTCATTGCAACATGCAGCTGATATGGGAATAGAACTTTTTAAAGCAGAGATTGCATTAAAAAAGAATATTGAGTATGTACAAGACTCAGATTTAGTGATATAATTCTAATATAAGTAGATTAGAGAAGTTTTTAAGTAATCTTTAAATATTAGTGAATCACTATTACTATATGGAGAATGATACAAAACTTTTGTTTATTGCTTTTATTTCTTTGATAGTTGTAGGTCTTCTAAGTTTTAGTTATACTGGAAGTTTTATTAAAAAAACCACAAGAGGTTATGAAGATAGAGAGTTAACAGAAGTGTTTATTTCTCTTGATGGAGAAGAATATGTTCAAAATAGATTAATGAATGTAAAACTAGGTAAATATGTATATTTTAAAGTAAAAACAGGGGATCCTTTTGGTACAAATTCTTTAGTTAAGTTTCTTTGGTATCCTGATGAACTATCTGGAGTAAATAAAGATGAAGTTTTCAAAGGATCAATTTATATTTCTGGATGTGGAAAATCATATTGTAGGGGTGGATTAGAAAGAGAATTTAAATATTTAACATTAGGGTTAGAAAAAGGATTAAATTGTGTAGTCTTAGAGGATAGGGGATCTAAAGAAGATATCCCAATTTGCTTTAATGTTATTTAGTTAATTTTAAATATTTATTCTTTAAATTTGATATATGAAATTTTTAGAAGGTTATAAAAACTATTTTTTTTCCTAAAACTTCAGATTTTTTTGATGAACAAAAAGCATTCTATAGATAGACAGTACTAAGAGAAGAAGAGAGGATATAGAACACAAGAAGAGATATTAAGCCAAGAGATAACTGAACTCACTAATAAAAATAGTCATTTAGAGATATATCTAGATAATATAAACCATGATGGAAGATTAATTCCTTTCATGATGAAATTTGCTCCAAATTTTGTAGACTCCTTAGCAATAATCCAATATATAATAACTGGTCAAATTGAAGAACCAATCACTATGTTGATTATAGGTGAGGGTGTAAGAAATTTATTTAGATATGAAATAAAAAGAGAAAGGGAAGAGTTTTCTATGGAAAAAAAGAGTTGGATAGAAAGTCTAAAAAAATCAAAAAATCATTTGTTAGAAGATTTAATGGAGGGTTTTGATTCTCATGGTAATCTACAATTACATTAAATTTAGTTAGTATGTAATTCTACAATATCATCATCTTTTAAAGTATGATCTAAACCAACTCTTTGAGAGTTAAACTTAACAGATTTTCCCCAAATTCTAGCAAATTTAAATTTTTCGATGAAATCTTTATGAACATGTTCAGCTAAATCTCTTACACAAGAATTTTTTTTTAATGAAACTGGAGGATGTTCTTTTTCTTTTCCAGGTTGTTTTGTGTAAACTTTGATCAATCCTAATTTATTCCAAATTCTATCCTTCAAATTTGATTGATTTTTAAAAATTAATTTTGGAAGATCAACATCATATAACTCTCCATCTAAAAGTTTTTTCTCTTTATCATTATTAAACATTAAAATTATGATATCTGAAGTTCTAGCTATACTAAGAAAAGCTAATCCATTTTTAGTATCTCTAAATCCTTTAGTTATAGAAGGAATCTCTATAACTTGTAATTTAACTCCATGATAATCTAATGTTCCAATTTGTGGAATTTTTGTTGTAAAAGGATAAATTGCTATTTCTGGTTTGGCATTTGTTAATTTTTTTAGTAAAGTAGATTTTCCTGAATTTGTAGTTCCAACTAAACATACAGTAGCTGATCCTTCTTTTTTTATTGAGAATTTAGCTCTTCCTTTTTTTTGTGTAGCTTCTTTTTCTGCTAATCTTTTATGTTTAGCTATCTTAGAATTTATATCTGCTATCAATACTTCTGAACCTTTATGTTTTGGAGCAGTTTTAAGCATTTCATATAATGCTTTCAATTTCTCGTTTGTTGTATTAGCTTCAGAATACTTAGCTCTTGCTCTCAAAAATTCAGGTTTAGCATTAATTGGCATTTTAAATAACGAATTTATACTCTATAAAAAGTTTTTTAAACCTAATTATCGATGTTTATATATGGTAAATCTTAGTTTGTTTGACTTAAATGCTCAAAATATAATTATTAAACTAATAACTGCAATAATCATTTTATTGATTGGTTTTGTAGTAGCTAGAATTTTAAGTAATCTAACAAAAAAAGTGCTACATGAATTAGAAACAAATAAAATTCTTAAAGGACAAGCAGGAGTTAAAATTCAAATAGAAGAATTTTCTAGTTCTATAATCAAATATATTATCTATTTTATAGCAATAATAATGGCTCTTAACCAACTTGGATTAACAACTACTTTGTTATATATCCTATTAACAATAATTTTAGTTATATTAGTGGGATTTATAATCTTAGCATTTAAAGATTTTATTCCAAATATAGTTGCTGGTTTTATGATTCACCAAAAAGATAAAATAAAATCAGGAGATAAAATAAAAGTTAAAGATATAGAAGGAAAAGTTGTTCATGTCAATTTAGTTGAAACAAGAATCATAACAAAAAAGAAAGATACTGTTTACATACCTAATTCTATGTTAACTAAGAATGAAGTTATCATATTAAAAAAATAAATCTTTTTATACTAGTTTCACTTATAATCTAAAATAACAATCTTAAAGGAGGGGAGATTATGGCAGCAAAGAAAAAAAAGAAAGCAGCTAAAAAGAAGAGAAGATAATAATTCTTATATTCTTTATTTTTATTTTTTTATTCATATCTTAATGAGTCAATAGGCTTTTGCTTTGATGCTTGTACAGCAGGCCACAATCCAGAAACAATTCCTATTATCATTGAAAATGCTAAAGCAAATAAAACAATATTTAATTGAAATGATATATTAATTATTACTCCACCTAAAGATGCCACTAATTTTATTAAATAAGCAATTGAAATTCCTAAAACAATTCCAATAGATCCTCCGAACAATCCTATAATTGCAGCTTCTGCTAAAAATATACTTAATATTTCAGAGTTTCTTGCTCCAATTGCTTTCATTATTCCTATTTCTTTTGTTCTTTCTAAAACTGATGTAAACATTGAGTTAGCTATTCCTATTCCTCCTACT
>JASLOB010000018.1 GCA_030745695.1 Candidatus Nanoarchaeia archaeon
TTATTTTTTTCTATCATTTCAATTTATTTAATTCAAGGTCAACTTCTTGTTCTTTCCATCCTGTTTTTAATAAATTACTTTTTATTTTTTCTTTAGAGTGACCTCTTTTTAATGATTCTCTTATAAAAGTTCTTATTAACGCTTTATTTACTTTTCTATGACTTCTCGGTTTTTTTAATGCTACTTTAGGTTGTTGTTTTGGCTCTTTATAAAAATCTTCTAGATCTGCTGCTGGAGCTAGTTCTTTTTTTGGTGTCTTTTTATCTTCATCTTCTAATCCTAAATCTTGTTGTTTTTTCTTATAGAGATAAAATGCAGTTGCTATTCCTATTAAAACAATTATACTAACTACAATTATTATTATTGTAGTATTAGATTTCTTTTCTGATGTACATCTGTTCTTAATACAAACCTCTCCTTTGTTACATGTAACATCTTGGGGACAACTTGAACAACTTTCTCCAGCATCTACAACATTATTTCCACATACAGCTTTTTTAGTTGTAGTTACAGTAAAATTTGTTTCATTTTGGTCAAATTCTTCTCTTGTGCTTACTAACCATTCAACAGAATCTGTTAAAGTTCCATCAGAAACAACTACTTCTATAGTATAAGTTCCTAGATTATTACTACTAAATTTATAACTATTTTCTTCACTAACTAATTGACTACCTAAATACCATCTAACTGTTAAAGTGTCTCCTTCAATATCTGATTTTGTAATAGAAAATAGCTGTTCTTCACCAGGTTTTAACTCTAGTGTTAATGAAGAAGGAGTTTTTGTATCTATTGTTGGAGCATTATTTAATCCAGTTACATCTTTTACTATCAAATTTATGGTATTACTTGTAAAACTAGAAAAATTAGAATCATAAGCTGTAAATGTTGTTGTTTGATTACCAACATAATCTTTATTTGGAGTTAATGTAGCTTCACCTGTTGAATTATCTATTATTATATTAATCTTAGATGGTTGAGAAGCTGAATAAGTTAGTGAATCTCCATCTGGATCTATAAAATAATCTTTAAGATTTATCTCTCTATTTCTATTTTTAAACCAAGATTGATCTTCTATTTCACTAGTTTTGTTAGTTGGTTCATCATTGATTGGAGTTATTGTTAATGTAAAACTACTAGAATTTTGAGCTAATTCAGAATCCCAAACTATCACATTAATTGATGATTCTCCATTTTTATTTAATATTGGAGAGAATGATAGATTATTAGTTGAGTTGTCTATTGAAACATCTACAATTGATGGATTTCCATTGGTGTATGTAAATTTTAAATTTGTATCTGAAGTTGAATCATCACTTATATTATTAGATAATATAATACTAAAAGGAGTGTCTTCATTTATTGTTATAGCTCCAATAGCTTCTATACCTGGAGCATTATTTGATGATGAAATTGTAAAAGAACTATTAGAAGATGCGGTAAATATATCACTTGAACTATTTGTTGCATGACAATTCCAATTGTATGTAGCATCACTCAACCCAATTATCTTTTCAAAAGAAAATTCTGATCCAGAACTTACAGCACTTGTATTAGTTTGATTTAAAGAATAAGTTCCAGATATATCATTATACAAGTCTAATTGAGTTATACCTTCACTACCTGAATCAGTTACTGTGCATTTTAATGTTACATCACTCTCTTCTACCACTGGAGAAGATAATGAAACACTTAAAGATAAAACATAAGGTAATGTTAAAATAATAATGAATATTAAAATCCCCTTTTTCATGATATAGAAGAAATAAATTACTTTAAATATTTTTTTAAATGTTATTTTTAGTTTCTTTTTTAATAAATTTAGGATATTCTCCAATTTCCATAAAAACTTTAGTTGTTTTTACTGCTCTTTTATTTTCTTTTAACATATCTTCATTATTTAATATCGATTCTCCTAAACATACTAATTCATCTTTTAATGTTAATACAGCTATTTGAGAATTTTCATCTATGTTATCATTTAATTTTGAGATTCCATTAGAGTACAAATCTGCCCCATGACATAATGCATCTACTGTTGTATCTAAAACCCAAATTTTAGGTAGATGTTGGACAGAAAATTCAACAGGCATTACAATATTTCTTAATTCCTCTTCTTTTCCTTCTTTATAAAATTCATAAGCATCTTTTAGATCTTGTAGAGCATGCCAATTTTTATCATTAAAAGGACCAACTTTAGTTCTTACAAGTTGAGCCATATGGGCTCCAACATTTAATTTTTGACCAATGTCATGAATTAATTTTCTTATGTAAGTTCCTGCTTCACATCCAACCCTAAATAAAACATCTTTTTCTTTTATTTCCATTATTTCAATATAATAAATCTCTCTAATTCTTAATTGTCTTTTAACAGCAGATTTTATGGGGGGCATCTGTTGAATCTTCCCAGTAAATTCTCTCATTACTTTATGTATCTTAGATTGAGGAACTTCTTTATGCAGATGCATTAAAGCAACATACTCTTTTCCTTCTTTTAACAAAGTTTGAACTATTCTAGTTGCTTTTGATAATGCTACTGGTAGAACTCCAGTTACTTTAGGGTCTAAAGTTCCTGAGTGTCCAGACTTTTTTATTTCTAGAATTTTTTGAACATAAGAAGAAACTTCATGACTTGTTGGACCTTCTGGTTTGTTAATATTAATAATTCCATGTTCTATCAACTCTTTAATATCTCTTTTTTCTGGATGCATTCCATATTCTTTAGAAGTTTTAGATTTCTTATTTGTTACAACTTTTCTTTTGATTGCTTCATAAGGAAGTTTGTTCTTCATAAGAATTGATGATATTATGAGGTGCTTTTTTGACCGCCCTCTCCACCTATAACTTTCTCTTGTTTTCTATGTGCGTGAGCTTTTTCTGGAATTTTAGCAGATTGTTTTTGTTTAGGTTGACTTTTTTTCAAATCTTCTGCTTTAGTTTCTAGAACTTCTTTTTTTTCTTTAGCTTCTTCCTTTTTATGCTCTTCTATTTTAGTCTCTTTCTTAGGCTCTTCTTTAGTTTCTTTTGGTTTTAATACAGCATCTTTAACTTTTTGTGCTAATTTCTTTTTTTCTTCAGCAGCTTTTCTAACTGGAATAGAAGCTAATTCAACTCTAGATATTTGTTTTTTATCTTTATCTTCTTCTTTAATAATTTTAACTTGGATTTTATGTGGAGGATTTTTTCTACCTCTAGCTAACATTAATTCATTTAGATAAGGTCCAATCTTTACAACTGGAGTTTTCATATGTTTTTGTGCAAAGTATCTTATAGCTTTAACAGCTTTTTTGGTTCTTTGATACCTTGGAACTTTCAAAAATTCTTTTCTTAACGGAATTGTATATAATCTTTCATTGTCTACCATTTTTATGCTTTAGTTTTCCTCCTTCTCCAATGTCTTTTAACTGCAGTATGTCTACCTGGGTGCATCCTTCTTGTTTTTCCATATATCTTTGGAACAGTCCAGAAAGGAGCCCATCTTGTTTGTCTTAATTTTTTTGATAGCCTTGCTTTTTTTCCAGGCCATTTAATTGCCATTTTAAACTTTCCTCAACTTAAATTCTTTTTTTGGAGTATCTAATTGTTTTAACAACTTCTTAAATTTAGCATCATCAATTTTTTCTTTTAATTGTCCAGCTTGAGCAGCTTGTACAATCAATGTTATAACTTGGATAGCTTTCTCTTGGTGAGCTAATCTTAAGTTTCCATATCTTTGGATTGCTTCTTTTGTTAGATGTTGTTTTGCTATATTTTCTAGCATTTCAATTTGTTGTTGCATCTTAAGTTCTTCTTGAATTTGTGGATTAGAATCATCCATCATTCTACTTTGTAGTTCTTCTAATTTTTTTCTTTTAATCTCTTCTATACTCATTTTATCTTATCCAAGAAACTCTTTCCTTTTGGAGTTATTAGTCTTCCTTTATGAACTCCTTTTTGTTCTTGTTTTATTAATTGTTGTTGTTCTAGTTGTTGTAGTATAGTTCTTATAATCTTTCTAGATCCATTATAGAATCTTCCTGGTTTGTGACCTATGTTTTTTTTACTTCCATATTTTTTACTTAATTTTGATGTTCCTATTGGCCCATTAATGTAAACTTTTCTTAGTATAGATGCTGCTCTTATATACCACCAATCTTTATTCTCTGGTGGTCTTTCTTTACTTACTCCAGTTTTAACGAATATATGCCAGTCTGGAGCTTTAACTACACTTTTTAGTTCTTGAGCAGTTTTCTCTATTAATTCATTTGGATCTTTATTATATACAGACATAAAATCTTTTTAGAAAATGGCTTTAAAAATCTTTTCTTTTATAATCTTAGATTTCTAATAAGACTTCTAGCATTACCAAAAGTGAGCATTTTTATTGCTGTATTTTTATTAACCCATTTATATCTATCATGTTCTATAACTGTATTTTTATGTAAACTTATTTTTTGATTTAAATTTACTCTAACTAGAAATACATCTAAAATAATGTTTTTAGCTGTTTTTTGTTTATTATAAAATTTAATTTGTTTGTTTAATCTTTTTTCAATTTTGAAATTTTTTAGGTTAGTTTCTTCTTTTATCTCTCTTTCTAGAGCTTTTCTTAGAGATTTTTCTTCACCTTTCTCTAAAGTTCCTTTTAACAACTCCCAACCTTTCCATCTAAGTGTTCTATGTAGAATTAAAAAATAAGGTTTGTTATCTTTAATATCGTAGATAATAGCTTGAACTTTTTTGAATGTTTTTAGACTTTTTTCCATCTTACACCTTCTTTTGTGTCTTCTAAAATAATTTTTTCTTTTTGTAATTCTAATCTTATTTTATCAGCTGTTTTAAAATCTTTATTTTTTCTAGCTTCTTCTCTTTTTTGTATTAATTTCATTAAATCTTTTGATAATTTTTCTTCTTCAAAAGTTAAAATATTGAATATAGAGTCTATATCTTTTAGAAATTCTAATGTTTTTTTATTTCCACCTTTTTTATTTACTTCTCTTATAAAATCAAATAAGGTCGCAAATGCATTTGGGGTATCAAAATCATCATCCATTGATTTAATGAATGATTTTTTTGTTTTTTCTATTAGTTTAATATTATCTTTTTCTTTACTTGTTTTTAATTTTATTATTAGATCATTTATTCTTTGTAAACTATTTTTATATTGGTCTAGAATCTTTTCAGAAAAATCAATGGGCATTCTATAATGGTTTGCTATGAAGAAATATCTTATTAATTTTTTATCATATTTCTCTAAAACATTTCTTATGTTGAAAACATTTCCAATAGATTTAGACATTTTTTTATTTTGTACATTCAAAAATCCAGTATGCATCCAATATTTAACTAAAGGTTTTTTACCAGAAGCAGATTCCATTTGGGCAATCTCAGCTTCATGATGTGGAAATATTAAATCTCGGGCTCCACCATGAATATCATATTGAGGTCCAAAGAAAGTTTCAGTTATAGCTGTATCTTCAATGTGCCATCCTGGACGTCCTTCTCCAATTTCTGTCTTCCAAGAAGGTTCATCTTTTTTAGAAAACTTCCATAAACAAAAATCACCTTTACTTTTTTTATTAATGTCTTCATCTATTCTAGTTACTGCATCTTCTGCTTCTATAGATTTTCTTCCAGATAATTTTCCATAATCTTTAAATTTTTTTAGATCAAAATAGATCCCATCTTCTATTTTGTAAGCATAATCTTTTTTCATTAAAACTTTTACTTGAGAAACAATTTGTTTTATATGGTCTGTTGCTCTTGCATATTTATTAATAGAATTAATTCCTAAATTTTTAATATCTTCAAAATACTCTTTTTCATATTTTCTTGCTACATCTTTCCAAGTTGATTTTTCTTCTTTAGCTTTATTTATTATTTTATCATCTAGATCTGTTATGTTTTGTAGATAAAATACTTTAAATCCAGAATACTTTAAATATTTCACAATTAAATCAAATTGAACATAAGTTTTAGCATGTCCAATATGTGCATAATTTTGAGGTGTTATTCCACATACAAATAAATTTACATTTTTTCCTTTAATAGGTTTGAATAATTCTTTTTTTCTTTTTAATGTATTGTAAACTTTTAATACCATAAATTAATCATATTATCTTTGATATATAAATGTTAAGAATTAAAATAATCCTGTTCCTTTTTTCACAGTTATAATAAATGCAGATGTAACATATGTTGATGTACCAGCATTTACATTCATTTGATAGCTAGGTGGATTTGTTCCTGCAGATAAAGGAGCATCTGTTGTTGAAGAAACTTGTATTACGAATGTTGCTTGTTCTCCTTCATTTAGTGATACACTTAATGGAGAGATAATTCTAGCTTTTACTTTATTAGCAAATCCTCCTTGTACATTACCATCATTTAATTGAGTCATAGTAAACGTTTGAGTTCCACTTAATGTCCCATCATGCCCTACAGTACATTTGAAGGTCGTTGTTCTTCCTTGTTCTACATTAACATTAGTTGGACATGAGAATTTAGAGTCTACTTCTAATCCTTCTATTATTGTATCTGCTTTTCCAAAAACATCATCACTTAATGAAGTTAATTTTCCAAAAATTCCTTTTGTAAAAACTAATCCTAAAGTTAGAATTGTGATAGCAAGAACAACTACAACTATAGTTGTAATAGAAAGCTCTAGCGCACCTCTCTTTCCTTTTTTCATTATATATAAATTAGTTGTATTATATATAAAGTTTTCTTATCACTTCCTTATTTAAGATAGACTTAGTGGACAGCGGACAAGTACGCGTGAGGTTTATAGTATCAAAAGAGTGTTTATTCATATGGAATTTGATTTGTCTAATGTAGAGCTAAGTTACAATGATAGAAAAAGAGGTTTAATCTTACCTAACAAATCTTCTAAAGAATTAGCCGAATTTATGGGTATATTAACTGGGGATGGTTACATCAATTATTATCCATCTCAATATAAGTATATCTTAGAGATTGCAGGCCATTCGAAATTAGATAAAGTTTATTTAGAGTCTTATATTAGTAGATTAGTTAAAGATTTGTTTAATTTAGAATCATCATTTAGTATAAAAAAAGGTCAAAATTCTATGTATCTAAGATTAATCTCAAAAGGTTTAATAACTTATTTAACAAAAATTGGATTTAAGAGAGGTAAAAAGGGACAGATTGAAATACCAAAATGGATAACTTCAAATGAAGAATTAATGTTATCCTTTACTAAAGGAATGATAGATACTGATGGTTCGATTCATTTTAGGAATAGTTATCCAATAATTAGTTTATCATCAAAAAGTAAACCTTTAATCCAAAGTATATTCTCATTTCTTAAAGATCAAAATTTCATTCTAAGAAATTATTATAAAGAAGATAGAGATGATAAGAGAGGATTTAATTCTACAATTTATCGTATTTGGTTGAATGGAGATAAAAATCTAAGTTTATGGATGAAATTAATTAATTTTGGAAATAAGAAACATTTAGATAAATTAGATAGAGTGGGAACGGAGAGATTTGAACTCTCGATTTAGGACTATACACCTTTCGTTGTATGATTCACCTACGTGTCTGAGATGCTGCTTCTTCAGCGTATTGAGCCACAAATTAATGTGTGTGCTCTCCCAGACTGAGCTACGTTCCCACAACAATTATTAATCTAAGTGTTTTAAAAATCTTTTCATACTATACTATCAAAAAACTATTTAAATTAATATATAAAAACTTTTCTATGGAAATCCCAAAGAAATATGACTTTAAAGAATCAGAAGAAAAATGGATTAAATATTGGGAACAAGAAAAAATATACAAGTTTGATCCAGAATCTGAAAAACCTATTTACTCTATTGATACACCTCCACCTACAGTTTCTGGAAAAATGCACATTGGGCATTCATCTTCTTATTCTCAAATGGATTTTATTGCTAGATACAAAAGAATGAGGGGTTTTAATCTATTTTATCCGTTTGGAACAGATGATAATGGATTAGCTACAGAACATTTAGTAGAAAGAACTAATAATGTTAAAAGTGCAGAAATGAACAGAGAAGACTTCATTAAATTATGTTTAGATACTTTAAATGAATTAGGTCCAAAATTTATACAAGATTGGAAAAATTTAGGAATGAGTTGTGATTTTGAAATATTTTATTCAACTATAGATACACATTCTAGAAGAATCTCTCAAAGAAGTTTTATTGAATTGTATAAAGAAGGCAGAGAATATAGGATGTTAGCTCCAGTAATATGGTGCCCTTTATGTCAAACAGCAATAGCTCAAGTTGATTTAAAAGATAAAGAAAAAGATTCTTCATTTAATGATCTAAAATTTAAAGTTGATAATGAAGAGGTTATTAT
>JASLOB010000019.1 GCA_030745695.1 Candidatus Nanoarchaeia archaeon
AACTATACTTTAATTAAAAAGTTTAATATTTGGCGTGAAGATTTTGGAAAATACAATCTATTAATATACAAAAAAACTTTAATTTAATTAAAAAGTTAAATAAATGTGAGAAGATTTAAGAAAATATACTAACTAACTTTGTTGAAAGATAAAAGTTTAAGAACAAAATTAGGTGAGAAAGCTAGAAAAAGAGCAGAAGAAGAGTATAATTGGGAAGTTACAGCCAAAAATCTATTGAAAGCATATAAAAAAACAAAAAAATCCGCAAACTTTAAATAAATAAAACTATAAAGTAATTATTATGAAGAGAAAATTATCTAAAAAATTTAATATAAAAGAAGGCGTTAAAGATTTCTTTGAAGACGACGAACTATCAAAAATAGATGAAGAGGTTAGCTTAAAAACACTGTTAACAGTTTTTATTATTGGATTAGTTATAATAGCTACACTTTATTTTTATACTTATTATCAGACTGAAAATGTAGTTATTGATGATGAATTTCTAGAAAATATTACTGATGAAGAAATAAACTATTATTTTGATGATGAATTTAGTTCAGATACTATAAACCTTAGTGATGCTGAATTAGAAGAATGTTTTTACAGAGTAAATCTTAAAGATCATCCTGAAAATGTTATAATTGGATTAATTAACTCAAGCAATATAACCGATGGAGTAGCTATTTCTTTGAGAACTGAAATATACGTCTATACTGAAAATCTTAAGAATATAAACAGGGTAATTGCAGAAATAAGAACAAATGAAAGCCAAAAAATAAGATTCACTATAGGTGACGGAGATTTCTTCATAGATGAAAGTTTTGAACCTTTTTTCTTAAAAAATTCAACAGAATGGCAATACATGACTATAAATACAACCAATTTATTTGAGGAAGATTATAAATACCTATCATTCAACACTCATAATGAAAATAAAACATTATACTTAAAACAAATATTTCTTTGTGAATAAAACTTTATAAAATAACTTTCTTTTCAGATAAATTATGAGGGTGATGTTGATTAATCCTCCTTGGATTATGGAGGATAAAAAAGGTGTTCGTGCAGGTAGCAGATGGCCTCATTTAAAAGCTCCAGAAGAAGAAGATTATATGCCTTTTCCTTTTTATTTGGCTTATGCTAACAAATTATTAAAACATAATGGTTTTGAAACCAGAATAATCGATGCTATCGCAGAAGATTTGAGCTTTATGGCTTTATATGATAGAATTAAGAAATTCTCACCTGATTTAATTGTATTGGAGATTTCAACTCCTTCTTTACATAATGATTTAATGATTATCAAAACTATAAAAGATTTCTCTGATGCAAATATTGTTGTTGCAGGAATGGCTTATTTGGATGAAAACTTATTGAAAAAAAATAATGAGATTGATTTTGCATTGTTTGGAGAGTATGAGCTTACTCTTTTAGAACTTGTTAAAAAACTTGGAACTAATGATTTCAATGAAGTTAAAGGATTAATTTATAGAGAAGAAGATAGAGTTATTAAAAATTCTGAGAGACCTTTGCATAAAAATCTTGACGAACTTCCATGGCCTTATACTGAAGAGTTGCCTATGAAAAAATATCATGATTGTCCTGGAGGAATTCCATCTCCATCAGCACAGATATGGGCTTCAAGGGGTTGTCCTTTTACCTGTACTTTCTGTGCATGGCCACAACTAATGTATAATCCACATAGTTATAGGACAAGAAGTGTTAAGGATTTTGTTGATGAAATTGAGTTCTTAAAAAACAAAGGATTTAAATCTTTTTATGTAGATGATGACACTTTCAATGTTGGAAAAAAAAGAATGCTTGAAATCTGTAATGAAATACGAATAAGAAAGATTAACTTACCATGGGCAATAATGGCTCGTGTTGATTTAATGGATGAAGAAATTCTCCGAGCAATGAAAGAATCAGGGTTGTATGCATTAAAATATGGTGTTGAATCAAGCTCACAGAAACTTTTGGACGCGTGTGATAAAAGGCTTGACATAAAAAAAGCAGAAGAAAACATCTTATTAACTCAGAAATTAGGAATTAAAGTTCATTTAACATTCACATTTGGCCTGCCAGGAGAAACAAAACAAACAATTCAAGATACAATAAATTTTGCTTTGAGAATGAATACAGAATCAGCACAGTTCTCTATCACAACTCCTTTTCCAGGAACAAAACTTTACAAAGAATTGAAAGAATCAAGCAATCTTGTGTCAACAAACCTGACAGATTATGACGGAAATTTCAAAGCAGTAATAAAAAATGAAAATTTAACTCCTGAAGACATTGAAAACGCTGTAAGAGAAGCATACGATGTATGGATTGAGCATAAGAAAAAACGAAATGAAAAAAAAACAGCAATAACTATTTTCAAAGAATGCTTGACAGAACACGGACTAGCTTATACTCTTAAGAAAACAGCTTTTCGAATAATAAATGTTAAAAAAAAACGATTCAGAAGAAAAATAAACTCTGGGATAACAAATATATGCAAGATTAATACTTCACTTGCAGGTCCTGAGTATGTTACAATAGACTTAACAAACAAATGCAATCTAAACTGCATTGCTTGCTGGACTTTCTCACCATTACTGAAAGATAATAAACCAAATAAAGAATGGTTTAAGCAAGAATTGTCTTATGAAAAAACTGCGAAGCTAATAAATGAATTGGCCAGTATTGGAACAAAAGAAGTCAGGATAACTGGTGGAGGAGAGCCATTCATGCACAAAGATATTTTTAAGATAATTGAATTGATAAAAAGTAAAAGGATGAAATGCGATATTACAACTAATTTTACATTGTTAAACAAAGAAAAAATAAAAAAACTTGTTGATTTACAAGTGAATAATTTAACTATCAGCATCTGGGCTGGAGATAGAGAGACTTATAGAAAAACTCATCCAAACAAAACAGAAAAAACATTTGATAAAATAAAAGAAAATCTTTTATTTCTTAAAAAGATAAAAACAAATACCAAAATTGTTCTTGCAAATGTATTGTCAAATATTAATTATGAACAAGTTGAAGAAATGGTTTCTTTTGGTGAAATAATTGGTGCTGATGAAGTTTATTTTACATTTATCGATCCAATTAAAGGCGCAACAGACAAATTATTATTAAATGAAAAAGAGAGAAAAGAATTACATAAATCACTGTTAAAAATCAAAAACAGAAAAACAAGAATTAAAATAGATACAATTGAAAATATAATAAGAAGAATTGCTAATCCAAAAGCAATAAAAGGGCACTACGATAGCAACATGTTACCAGGAATGAAATGTTATGTTGGAATATTATTTGCAAGAATAATGGCAAATGGAGATATAGCGCCATGTTGTAGAGCAGTAAACAATATAACCGGAAACTTAAATAATCAGAATTTTAAAGAAATATGGAATGGAGCATTACAAAAAGAATTCAGAAGAAATGGCTTGAAAATGAATAAAGAATTCACAGATAAGATTGGCTGTTATAAAACATGCGATAACTGGTGGGAGAATGAGAAATATAACAAGAAATAGATTAATATTTCCAGAAAAAGTAATGATACAAACATCTTCTTTTTGTAATTCTGATTGTATTATGTGTCCTTATAAAGAAACATCCAAAGAAGTTTCTCAAGGACAAATGGATTGGAAAGTTTTCAAAAAGATAACTAATGAATGTAAGAAGAATGATGTTAAAAGAATTCTTCTTTATCTTATGAATGAACCTTTAATGGATAAAGATATTGTGAAAAAAATTAATTATGCAAAGAGAAAAAACCCGAAAACAATAGTGCACATAGTTTCAAATGGAAGCATATTAAATAAAAAAACATCTAAAAAGATAATAAAATCAAAACTCGACTATATAGAATTAAGCGTGCATGGAATGACAACGAAAACTTATGAGAAAATTATGCGGGGACTTGATTTTAAGAAAACAATTAAAGAGATAACTAAATTTATTGAGTTAGCAAAAGAATACAGAAAAGATGAGAATTATATTAATATTAAATTATTGAATGTAAAGAATTTACTAAACAAGAAAGAAAAAGAAGAAGCAAAAAAATTCTGGAATGATTTAGGTGTGAAAAATGTTAATTATTTTGAAGCACCTATAAGTAGAGCGGGAAATATTGATTGGTTAAAAATCAATCTAAAAAAAGAAGTAAATGGTTGTAATAGTATTTGGCGAAATGAGATGATTCACATATTATATAACGGAGATGTTGTTCTTTGTTGTATGGATTGGAAAAGAAAAAATATTCTTGGAAATGTTAATAAACAAAGTTTAAATGATATCTGGAATAGTGAAAAATATTTGAAAATAGAAATGATGATTAAGGGAGAAATTCTAAGCTCAGAAGATTTCATTTGCAAAAAATGTGAGGAGTCATTATGAAAAATAAAGTCGATGTTGTTTTAGTTAATCCTCCTCCTTCTTGGATGAATGTACCGCCCGTTGGCACTCATTTTATTAAAGAATATCTTCAAAAAAATAATTTAAATGCAATATTATTTGATATGAATAATTATATTTATACAAGGTTGAGAAAGGATAAAAAAGAATATTGGGATCTTGATAAAAAATCTTATTGGATGGGAAAAAAAGGTTTTGATTATTTGTTAAACATATTTAAAGATGAATTTGATGAATGCATTAAAAAAATAATTAATACAAACCCTAAAGTTCTTGGAATCTCAGTGATTAATTCAAAAGAATTTATTTCTTTAGAAATAATTAAAAAAGTAAAAAGGTCTTGTAAAGATATAAAAATTGTTGTTGGTGGACCAAGATTTAACAATAGAATGCTTAATTTTTTTAAAAACTTAGAGCTTGTTGACGCCATAGTTTTAGGAGAAGGAGAAGAAACAATCCTTGAATTAGTAAAACAATGGAACAAAAACAAACCTATTGATGATGTTAAAGGAGCTATTGTCAATATAGGAAATGAATTTAAGACAAACACAAAAAGAAACTCTATTACAAATTTAGACAAAATTCCTTTTCCTAAATATGATGATATAAACTTAAGATTGTATAATACTAAACCTTTCCCTCTTGTATGGTCGAGAGGTTGTTATGGAAACTGTGTTTTCTGTGAAGCAAAACTTGCTTGGGGAAATATCCATATGAGAAGTCCAGAACATATTCTTGAAGAACTTGTTTTATTAGTTGAAAAACATAAACTCAAAGAATTCACTATATTGGATCCGACACTTAATGGCGATATGACAAAACTTGAACATTTATGCGATTTGATAATTAAATCAAAATTGAAAATAAAATGGGGTGGATCATTTATATGCACCAAAAAAGTCACAAAAGAATTTTTCAAAAAGATGAAAAAAGCTGGTTGCACAAGATTATATTATGGAATAGAGTCTGGTTCTAATAAAGTTTTAAAACTTATTAGAAAACCATTTACAGTAGAAATCGCTGAAAAAACACTTAAAGCAGCAAGAGAAGTGGGTATTGAAAATTTTATTCATCTTATAACTGGATTTCCTGGAGAAGATGAAGAAGATTTTCAAAAAACTTGTTCTTTTCTAAAAAAAAATCGCAAAAATATCTACACAGTTGAATTTATTACAGAATGTCAAGTTGTAGAAGGAACTAACCTTGAAAGAAATCCAAAAAATTACAATATTATTCTGCCTGAAAACTACGAAGGTTATCTGTGGTACACTAAAGATAAAAGCAACACACTTAATATACGCCAAAAAAGAACAAAACAACTTTTAAAAATTATTAAGAAAATAGGTCTTAAATGCAAATCTTACACGGCATCAACACTTCAAGATGGGAAAAAACTTAACATTTCAAAAGAAACAAAATATGAAAATAGATTAGATATTATTTTAGTAAACACACCTCCTTGGACAGTTGAAAGACCACCGCTTGGAATATGTTCTTTATCTTCATTTTTAATAAGTAAAAACATGAAATCAAAAGTCATTGATATAAATTTAAGAACATATAAAAAATATGAAAAAAGGTTTTCTAAATTATGGGACATGAATAATCATGAAATCTGGCTTGATTTCTCAAAGATCAAAAACACATTGAAGGATTTAGATAAAGATATTGAGAATTATGCAAAAGAAATTTGTTCTTATTCAACTAATATTATTGGTTTTTCTTCAGCCTGTCCAAAAGAAGGATTTATAATTGAACTAATAAAAAAAATTAAACAAATAAACCATAATAAGAAAATACTCATAGGGGGACCTACATTAACAACTAAAGCAGGAATAAACATATACCAAGATAAAATACCTACACTAATAGATGCTTTTATAATTGGAGAAGCTGAAAATAGTCTTTTTGAATTGATA
>JASLOB010000020.1 GCA_030745695.1 Candidatus Nanoarchaeia archaeon
ATACTTTTTCTATCTTCTAAAGAGATTGATGAAAATAAATCAACAATATAAGCTAAATATCTCCAATATTGTCTTCTCATTATCCTTCCCCTAAACAAATCAGATCTACTTAAAATTTCAAATGAATTACTTAAAGAATCATTATCATATTGAAATGGGATATTCTCTTCCAACCAATAATACAAAACATTTTCATTATTAAACACAACATTTGTAAGATTTCTTTTAGAAACATCCATTAAATTTGTATTTAACAAATCAATATATTTTCTAGATTCACTAATATTGTTTTTTTTGAAGATTATATTTAACACTTTGTTTATATTTTCTGATTGTAACCTATCAAAATCTTCCATTCCTTCTACAATTAATTCATTATTTGATGTTAAAGTTTGTAGATCTATAATTGCAGCTCTTAGATCACCTCTACCAACACTTGTTAATCTTTCTAAATCTTCTGAATTAAATTTTATTTTCTCTTTTTCACATATTTCTTTTAATTTTAAGAAGATTATTTCATCATCTAATTTTTTGTATTCTAATAATACAACTTTTTTTATCAAACTTTCTAATTTTTCTAGTTCTATATTGTTAGATGTTAAAATTATTGGAATATTTGATTCTTGTATTATCTTAATTAATGCTTGTAATCCACCTCTATCTCTACTACTAATCCCATCTATCTCATCTAATAATATTATTTTTCCTTTTGAAAAAAGAGATTTTTGTTTTATTGCACTCCCTAAAATATTTTCTATACTTGCTTTATCCCTAAAATTACTCGCGTTTAATTCAAATAGTTCTAAGTCTAAATTATTTGATAATATTTCTATACTAGAAGTTTTACCACATCCACAAGGCCCGAAAATTAACAATGCTTTTCCTTTTTTAAAATTTAAAATAAAGTCTTTTAATACTTTTATTTCTCGATCTACTCCAATTAAATCATTTATTTTTTTTGGTTTGTATTTATTTATTAGCAAGCTCATCTTCGAAAAATTTTACAATTCCACTTTTAGAATTTTTAAAATTATCATATAATCTATTTGTTTCTTCCCATACTTCTTTTAATCCTTCTATCTCTCTATCTTCTTTGAGGATATTTTTGTAATGTTTATCTCCAAATAAATTTTCTACAACTCTTCTTTCAATTAACAATAAAGGAAGGTGAGCAATAAATGATCTATCTTTTTTTTGATATAATCTATTTAATGAATATAATAATTCTTTACTTTCACTACTTTGAATTAAAATTAGATGTATCATCTCATGTAATAAAACATCATTAAATTTATCATAATCACTATTCATCTTTATTGTTAAAGGATGAGATAATGCATTATAACCCATATTTTTAACTAAAAAACAAGTTACACCTTCTTTAAATTTCAATTTACTAATCTTTTCAATTTCTTTTACTACTTTTTTTTCTACTTTTCTCCAACTTTTTTCTATTTCTCCTAAACATTTTTTAGCTTCAGAAATTTGAGATGTAGAATAATCTAAATTAGACATTATTGTTAACATCTTATCATATGGTGCCGAATAAAAAAAATTTACTTTCATTTTTTAACAAAATTTGATAATAAAGTTTCTAGTTGTAAGAATTCATCACTACCTTCTACAATCCTAAATTCAATTTCTCCACATCTATCTATCAATCTTATTTTTTCTTTATCTTCTATATCCAAATTCCAAATCTCTTTATGAATTTGTTTTATGACATCTAACCCACTTAATCCTTGTTGTAACATCACTTCTAATAATCTTTCTCTGGCTTTAATAAAACCTCCTTTAATTGCTATATTTAAAATTTCAATTATATCTTTAGGTTTTGCTCTGGAAACTAAATCATAAATTAAGTTTTCAGTTATATTTTTGTTAACAACAACACAACTTTGTAGTATGTTTTCTATTTTTCTTACATCTCCCTCTCCAATTTCAATTAATGCATCTAATGCTTTATCATCTATATTTAATTTTTCGTTTTTAGCTACATTGTTTATTATTAATTTAATCTCTTCTTTTTCTAAAGGTTTAAATCTAAAAACTGTACATCTACTTTGTATTGGATCTATAATTTTTGAAGAATAATTAGCTAATAAACAAAATCTACATGTATTTGAGAAAGTTTCCATAGTTCTCCTTAATGCTTGTTGAGCCTCTCTTGTTAATGAATCAGCTTCATCTAATATACATAATTTAGGAATATCTCCAAATGACTTTGTTCTTGCAAAATCTTTAACTTTATTCCTTACAATATCTATCCCTCTTTCATCTGATGCATTTAATTCTAGAGTATTCTCTTGCCATCCTTCTCCATACAATTCTCTAGTTGCGACTAAGATTAAGGAAGTTTTACCAACTCCAGCAGGACCAGCAAACAATAAGTTATTGAGATTTTTATTCTCAACCATAGCTTTTATTCTTTCAACTATATTTTTTTGTCCTTTAATATCCTCAAATTTTTTTGGCCTGTATTTTTCAGTAAATAGCATTTTTTGGATTATCTATTTTTATTTATATAATTTTAGGTTCTACAAAAGGTTTATAAATTTCATATGGATTAAATTAGAAATGTATGATATACAAAAAGTAGAATTGGATATATTAAATTTTTGGGAAAAAAATAAGATTTTTAATAAATTAAGAAAAAAGAATAAAGGAAAGAAGAGATGGTCTTTTTTGGATGGACCTATAACTGCAAACAACCCTATGGGTGTCCATCATGCCTGGGGAAGAACTTACAAAGATTTATATCATAGATTTAAATCATCACAAGGATTTGATATAAGATTTCAAAATGGTTTTGATTGTCAAGGCTTATGGGTTGAAAGAGAAGAAGAAAAAGATCTTGAATTAAAAAACAAAGAAGATATAGAAAAATTCGGAATTTTAAAATTTGTTAAGGCTTGTAAAAAGAGAGTTGAGAAATTCTCAAAAGTACAAGAACAACAGTCTATAAGACTTGGTCAGTGGATGGACTGGGAAAATAGTTATTATACTATGTCTGATACAAATAATCTACATAATTGGCATTTATTTAAAATTTATTTTGAAAAAAAATGGTTGTATAAAGGTAAGGATGCCGTTCCTTGGTGTTGGAGATGTGGAACAGCAAGCTCAAAACATGATATTGTTACTGAAGGTTATAAAGAAGTTACACATCAAGCTCTATTTATGAGATTTCCATTAAAGAATAAAAAAAATGAATATTTTTTAATTTTTACAACAACACCTTGGACTGTTCCTGCAGATACTGCAATAGCAGTTAACGCAAATCTAATTTACATTAAGATTAAACAAGATGATAATTATTATTGGTTAGCTGAAAAGAGAGTGGAAGAATTAAAGGGAGAGTATACTGTTATAGAAAAAGTTAATGGTAAAAAATTAGAAGGAATTGGATATGAAATGCCTTATTCTGATCTAGATGTACAAAAAAAAGTTGATCATAAAGTTGTTTTGTGGGATTTAGCTTCTGAAGAAGAAGGTACAGGAATTGTTCACATTGCTCCTGGATGTGGATCAGAAGATTTTGATTTAGGTAAAAAACTTAATTTATCTGTAATTTCTCCATTAAATGATGCAGGAGTTTATACAGAGAATTTTGGATTATTTAGTAAAAAAAAATATTCACAAGTTAATAAAGAAGTTCTAAAAGATTTAGAAGAAAATGGATTTATTTACAAATTAGAATCATATAAACATAGATATCCACATTGTTGGAGGTGTGGAGAAGAACTTGTTTTTAGATTAGTTGATGAATGGTACATAAAAGCTAGTGAGATAAGACCAAAATTGATTAAAGAAAATAAAAAAATAAAATGGTACCCAGAATATGGAAAAGTAAGACAAGAAGACTGGTTTAATAATATGAGTGACTGGTTAATTTCTAGAAAAAGATATTGGGGACTCCCATTACCTATCTGGGAATGTAGTTGTGGCGAAATAGAAGTTATTGGATCACTTAAAGAATTAAAAGAGAAGGCTGTTGACAAGAAAAAAGTTGATAATTTACCAGAAATTCATAGACCTTGGATAGATGATATTAAAATAAAATGTAAAAAATGTAAAAAACAAGTTTCAAGAATTCAAGATGTTGGAGATGCATGGCTTGATGCAGGAATCACCCCATTATCTACATTAGGACCTTATTTAGATAATAAAGAAGAATGGAAAAAATGGTTCCCAGCTGATATGATATCTGAAAATTTACCAGGACAGTATCGTGGATGGTTTAATTCTTTATTTTGGGCATCCATCTCAATAACAGGTAAAGCCCCTTTTAAATCATTGTTTGGTTATGAGACATTAAAAGATGAGAAAGGTGAGGAGATGCATAAGAGTAAAGGTAATGCAATTTGGTTTGATGATGCAGTCGAAAAAGTTGGCGCAGATTCTATGAGATTATTATATTGTTTACAAAACCCAAGTTTAGAATTAAGATTTGGTTTCAACAATTTAAAAGAACCAAAAAATAATATTAATATTTTATATAATATGGGTAAATTAGTTGAAAATGGAAAAAAGAAAAAATATGAAATTGAGGATAAATGGATATTAAGTAAATTTAATTCTTTAATAGAAAAAGTTACGACTGAACTAGAAAGTTTACATCCACATTTAGCAGTAAATTCATTACAAGATTTTTGGTTGAATGAGTTAAGTAGGGGGTACATACAATTTGTTAGAGATAGATTGGCAGAAGGTGATGAAACTTCAAAAACTGTACTTTCTGAAGTTTATTTAAATCTAATAAAATTGTGTGGACCTATAATTCCTTTTGTTACAGAAAAAATATATCAAGATTTGAAAAAAGAACTTAAGCTAAAAGAAGAGAGTATTCATCTTAATTCATGGCCTAAAGAAAATAAAAAATTAATAGATAAAAAACTAGAAGAGAATTTTGAATTAGGGAAAAAAGTAATGCAAGAAATACTTTCTGAAAGAGAGAATGCTAAAATAGGAATTAGATGGCCATTGTCTAAAGCAGAAATTTTAGTTGAAGAGCCTACTAAAATCAAATCATTACAAAGTTTGATAGAAAATCAAACAAATATAAAGAAATTGATATTAAAAAAAGGAAAATTAAAAGTGAAATTAGATACAAAATTAACAAAAGAATTAGAACAAGAAGGATTTGCTAGAGAACTAACAAGAAGAATTCAAAATTTAAGAAAAAAATCTGGATTGAAGAAACAAGATTCAATAACTCTTAATCTAAACACAAATTATGACCTTGGAAAATTTATTGAAGAGTTAAAAGATAAGGTAGGAGCCAAGTCTTTAACTAATAAATTAACAAAAACTAGCTTAAAACAAAACATTAAAGGAAAAGAATTTCTAATCTCAATCTCAAAGATATGATAATTTGAGAGTGACTACAAAATTTAAGTCATATTTAAATACTTTTCTATGCCATTTATAAATAATACACTATATGGGGGGATTAAAATAGTAAAATCTAAAACATCAAAATCTAAATCAAAAACTACTCGTTCAGCTAAAAAACCAACTAAAAAAGCAAAAAGAGACATAAAACTCCAAAATATTGTAGCTACAACTACATTATGGCAAGATATTCCATTAATCAAATTAGCAGAAACTCTTCCAAATACAGAATATAATCCTGAACAATTCCCAGGATTAGTAATGCGTATTAAAGAGCCAAAAACAT
The DNA here is from genome assembly GCA_030745695.1 of Candidatus Nanoarchaeia archaeon. Taxonomy (GTDB): domain Archaea; phylum Nanobdellota; class Nanobdellia; order SCGC-AAA011-G17; family JACPNG01; genus JACPNE01. The sequence continues at coordinate 5,681 of JASLOB010000020.1, forward strand.
CTGCTTTAATATTTAGCTCAGGAAAAGTTGTTTGTACTGGAGCTAAGTCTATGTTAAAAGTTAAGGATTCAATTAGGGCCATTATAAAAAATATAGAAAAGATAAGTATAAGAATTAAAGTAGATAAAGTCCTTAAAGAGATAAAAGTCCAAAATATGGTAGCTTCTGGCTCTATAGGTATGGATCTAAACTTAAATAATTTAGCTATGACTTTAGAAAATACAGAATATGAACCAGAACAATTCCCAGGATTAGTGTTTAAGTTAGCTGGAACAAACGCTACTTTCTTATTGTTTAGTAATGGAAAAATTGTTTGTACAGGAACTAAATCTGAAAAAAAATTACATGAAGCAGTTGATAAATTAGTTGTTCATCTAAAGAAACATATAAAGTAGTATAATAATGTATTTAAAATCTTATTAAATTATTAGTTTTTCATACTTCTCTTGAAAATGGAAGCTCAACAACAAATAGAAAAATTCCAGGAGTTTATAGAAAACAATTATGAGAAAGAGATTCATAGTGTTTTAAGTAAAGGCAAAAAATCTTTAGTTGTAGATTTTAGATTATTAGCTGAAAATGATCCTGATTTAGCTGGGGATTTATTAGATGATCCAGAAAATACAATAAAATCTGCTGAATTATCTCTTGAACATTTTGATATTAAGAATCCTTTTAGAGTTAGATTTAGAAACCTTCCTAAAACTCAGGAGATGATGATTAAAGACATTAGATCTGAACATCTTGATAAATTTTTATCATTTATGGGTATAGTGAGACAAGCATCCGATATTAGACCTCAAGTTGTATCTGCTAGATTTGAATGCCCAAGTTGTGGAAATATTCTTTCAATATTACAAATAGATCCTAAATTTAAAGAACCAACAAGATGTAGTTGTGGAAGAAGAGGAAAATTTAGGTTGTTGAATAAAGATTTAGTAGATGCTCAAAGATTAATAGTTGAGGAAGCCCCTGAAGATTTACAAGGAGGGGAACAACCAAAAAGATTAGCTGTATTCTTAAAAGAAGATTTAGTTGAACCAATCATGGAAAAGAAAACAACACCTGGTTCAAAAATAAGAATAAATGGGGTAATAAAAGAAGTTCCTGTTATGCTTAAGACAGGCGCACAATCTATTAGATATGATTTAATAGCAGAATCAAATTATGTTGAACCTTTAGAACAAACTTTTGAAGATATAGAAATTGATTCAAAAGAAATAAAAGAGATAGAGAAATTAGCAAAAGATCCTAAAATTTATGAGAGATTGATTAAGAGTATTGCTCCTTCTATCTATGGGCATGAAAGAATTAAAGAAGCAATATTATTCCAATTGATGGGTGGAGTAAAAAAAGAAAGAGATGATGGAACAAAATCAAGAGGAGATATTCATGTTTTATTAGTAGGGGATCCTGGATCTGGAAAATCTCAAATTCTTAAATTTGTTTCTCAAGCAGCACCAAAAGCTAGATATGTTAGTGGAAAAGGAGCAACAACAGCTGGATTAACAGCTTCTGTTGTAAGAGATGAATTTCTTAAAGGATGGGCTCTAGAAGCAGGAGCTTTAGTTTTAAGTAATTTTGGAATTGCTTGTTTAGACGAATTAGATAAATTATCTACTGAAGATAGTTCTGCATTACATGAAGGAATGGAGCAACAAACTATCAGTATAGCTAAAGCAAACATTCAAGCTACATTAAGATCAGAAACAACTGTGTTAGCAGCAGCAAATCCTAAATTAGGAAGATTTGATCCCTATCAACCAGTAGCTTCACAAATTGAGATGCCTCCAACTTTGATTAATAGATTTGATTTAATATTTACAGTAAGAGATCTTCCAAATAAAGAATTGGATGAAAAAATAGCAAAATATGTTCTAAAACTGCAACAAGAACCAAAGTCATTAGAAACTGAAGTTCCCACAGAACTATTAAAAAAATATATTGCTTATGTAAAACAAAAAATATTTCCAATATTAACAAAAGGAGCTGTTGATGAAATAAGAAATTTTTATGTTGGTTTGAGATCTTCAGGACAAACAGGGGAAGGTATAAAGCCCATACCAATATCAGCAAGACAATTAGAAGCTTTAGTAAGATTAGCTGAAGCGTCTGCAAGAATAAGATTATCAGATAAAGTAACAAAAGAAGATGCAAAAAGAGCAATTGATTTATTGAAACATTGTTTAATGCAGGTTGGTTATGATTATGAAACAAAAAGTTTTGATATTGATATAATCTCAACAGGAGTTCCTGCTTCTGAAAGATCAAGAATACATGTTATTAGAGAAATAATAAATGATTTAGAAGAGAAGATAGGAAAAACTATTCCAATAACTGAAATATTAGATGTTGCTAAATCTAAAAATATTAATGAATCTCAAGTAGAAGAAATTTTAGAAAGATTAAAAAGAGAAGGGGAAGTTTTTGAACCACAGAGGGGGATAATCTCAAAATTATGATGGAAACTAAACCTAAAATTCAAAAAAGAAATATAGCCTATAAAATTTGGCTTTCTAATCTATTGAATGGAGATTATGTTAAAACAGAAGGAGAATTTCAATCTGATTATGTAGAAGTTGATAATCTCAAAATTTCAAGAATTAATTTAATTGGAACTGTTGTTTTTAGATATGAAAGTGATGATAAAAATTATTTATCTATAACTTTAGATGATGGAACTTTTTCTATAAGATTAAAAACTTGGCAAGAAGATGTAAAATTATTACAAAACACTAATCAAGGGGATTTAGTTTTAGTCATAGGAAAAGTAAGACAATATAATGAAGAGTTGTATATCATTCCAGAAATTGTAAAAATTTTAGACAACCCAGATTTAGAACTTGTAAGAAAATTAGAGTTGTTAAATGAAATCGGTAAACCAATTAAGCTTCAAAGTGAAAAAATAGTTGAAACTAAACAAGAAGTAGATGAAGAACCTATTAAAGATCCTAAATTAATTGTTAATAGACAAAAAATATTAGAATTGGTAGAGTCTTTAAGTACGGATCAAGGTGCTAAGATAGATGAAGTGATTGAAAAATCTAAATTGGGTGAAGAAGCAGAACAAGTCTTAAATGATCTTTTAAAAGATGGAGAGATATATCAACCTAAGCCTCAGTATCTAAAATTACTAGAGTAAAACTTTTAAATCCAATTCTTTAAATAAATTAATGGAAGATTATGATTATAGCAAAATATTGGAAAGAGCTAGAAGCAAGCTCCCTGAAGAGATCTTAAATAAAGAAAGATTTGAAATCCCTAAAGCTAGAGGGCATATACAAGGGGGAAAGACTATTATTGCTAACTTTAACCAAATTGCTAGTTCATTAGGAAGAGAACAACAACAATTATTGAAATATTTACAAAGAGAATTAGCTACTCCAGCGGAAATAGATGGTCCTAGATTAGTTTTAGGAAGAAGAATAAATGCTTCTTTAATCAATGCTAAAATAGAACAATTTGCTAAAGAGTTTGTTCTTTGTGTTGAATGTAAAAAACCAGACACTAAAATAATTAAAGAAGATAAAATTCTAACTTTAAAATGCATGGTCTGTGGCGCAAAACATCCAATTAGAAGTAAAATATAAGATGTATGTTAAGATACACGAAACTGAAAACAAAGATATTGTTGCAGTTTGTGATGAAGATTTGATAGGAAAAAAATTTGAAGAAAAAGGATTAGTATTAGATGTATCTGAAGAGTTCTATAAAGGTGAAAAAATGGATGAAAAACGAACTTTAGAAATAATGAAAAAAGCAGATATACTAAATATAGTGGGTGAAAAATCTATAGACTTAGCATCTAAAAATGATATAGTCTCAAAAATGAATATAATCAAGATTAAAGGAATTCCACATGCCCAAGTCTTCTGATGATTTGTACACTACAGATCGAAATTTTCAAGCAATTATACAACTTAGACCATTCAACAAAAAAGTTTATGATTTTGTTCTTGATTTAATAAAAACGAGAAAAAATTGTTTTATCAATAAAGAAGTAGAACAAAAAACTGGAATTGATATCTATGTTAATGAATCAGCTTTTGTTATGCCTATCGGAAAAAAATTAAAAAATAAATTTGGTGGAACAGTAAAAGTTTCTAGAAAATTACATTCAAGAGATAGACAAACAAGTAAAGCAGTATATAGGGTTACTATTTGTTTTAGATTGAATGAATAGTTTTATAAATCAAATTTCTAATTTTATATTATGAAGAAACCACAACAACCAGAAGAAGAGTTTAGGGTAAGAACACCAAGAGGAAAAGAGACTATTGGTATCTTACAACAAAGATTAGGGTCTTCTAGAATGAGAGTAGCCTGTTTAGATGGAAAAACAAGAATTTGTAGAATTCCTGGAAGATTAAAAAGAAGATTATGGTTAAGAGAGAATGATGTTGTGTTAGTTGAACCTTGGGAATTAGGTGGAGATGAAAAAGGAGATGTTATTTATAAGTATAGGCCAAATCAAGTAGAATGGTTAAAGAAAAAAGGTTATATTAAGGGAATCGAAGATATAGAAGAATTCTAACATGTATGAAGAAGAAATAAAAGTCCCAAAGGAAAGGATTGCTATTTTAATAGGAAAGAAAGGAGAATTAAAGAGAGAACTAGAAAAAATTACTAAAACTAAAATTTACATAGATTCAAATAATAATCTAGTTACATTAAAAGCTGAAGATAGTTTAAATTTATTTAATGCCCTCCCTATGATTAAAGCGATAGCACGTGGATTCAACCCAGATATAGCAGAATTGTTAAATGAAGAAGATTATACATTAGAAGTTATAGATATAAAAAATTTCTCTGGAGATTCTAAAAAGAAATTAATCAGATTAAAAAGTAGATGTATAGGCACTTCAGGAAAAGCAAGAGAGAACATAGAACAATCAACAAATACACACATCTCTATTTATGGCAAAACAGTTTCAATAATAGGAAGAATTGAAAATGTTGCTATTGCTAGATTTGCATTAGAATCAATATTAAGTGGGTCTCCTCATGGTAAAGTCTACAAAAGAATACAAGAGAGAAAAAGTAAATCTATTGATCTCTCAAATTAAGAGAAAGAAAGAATTTTCTAATATAAATGATGAATTTATAGAAAAATTAATAGTAAATAAAGTTGATGAGAAAGATTTAGTTAAGATTTCTAATCATTCCAAGCCTGAAAAATCTAAAGAGTTTAAACAATCAATTAAGACAATAAGAAAAATTTTACATGATATCTATGGAGTATTCAACATAGATGAAAATAGATCTAAGTTATTAAATGAATTAGAGAAAGAGTCTAAAAATACAAATAATATTAATGATAATCTAAAAAAGATTCATATAAATATATTAAAAACACACAAATCAACTAACGAAAGACTTCCTTTTTATGATGAAATCTATCAAAAAGTATTTCATGAATTAAAACCAAAAACAATTTTAGATTTATCTTCTGGATTAAATCCTTTATCTTATCATTTTATGAATTTAGATGGAGTTAAATATATAGCTACAGAATTTGTTGATGAAGATACTAAATTTTTAAATAAATATTTTAGTATAATGAAGAAATTTAATTTTGATGGAGAAGCTTTAACTTTAAATTTATTAGAGATAAAAGACTTACCTAGCTCAGATATATGCTTTTTATTTAAAACATTAGACTCTCTAGAAACTTTAAAGAAAGATATAACTAAAGAAATATTAAATAAAATAAATTCCAAAATTATAGTTATTAGTTTTCCAACTACAACATTATCTGGAAGAAAAATAAGTAAAAAAAGATTAATTTGGTTTGATAGATTGATAAAAGAATATTTTACTTTTGAAATAAAGAATGAAATATTTTATATCATAAACAAGACAAACCTTTAGTAATTGTTTTTAGATTTTTATATTGAGATGGCAGAAAAGATAAAAGCAGTAGAATTAGCAAAATTACAAAAAGAAATATCAATTTCAGAATTTTTTACTAAGAATAGACATTTATTAGGATTTGATAATCCAAGAAAAGCTCTTCTAACAACTGTAAAAGAAGCTGTTGATAATTCTTTAGATGCTTGTGAAGAGATGGGGGTTCTACCAGATATAATTGTTAAGATAGAACAAACAACAGATAATAGATTTAAAATTGTTGTAGAAGATAATGGTCCTGGAATTATAAAACAACAAATTCCAAATATATTTGCTAAATTATTATATGGAAGTAAGTTTCATAGCTTAAAACAATCTCTGACATATGACGAACCCATCATGATTCAGAAAAATAAAAAAATTGAAATCTTACCAATAGGAGAACTTGTAGATAGTTACATAAAATCTGAAGAGGGGATAAAAGAAGTAAATAATATTCTAGTTCCATCATTTGATTGGAGAGACTATAGATATAACTTTAGAAAAGTGAGTCATCTTATAAAACATAAAAGAGAGAATGAGATAATAAAAATAAAGATAGCAACAAATAGAGAAATAAAAGTAACAGGTTGTCATAGTCTTTTTACAGAAGAAAATGGTATAGTAAAAGAAGTAGAGGCTAGAAAACTTCAAAAAGGAAGTAAAATTATTGTTCCATCGAAGATTCCAAAAATTTCCGATTTAAAAGAAATTAATATTTTAAATTATATCAATTTAGATGATATAGATAGTAATTGGTTATATGTTTATAATCTCCCAGATCAGTTATTACAAAACCTAAAGGGTAATGCAGAGATTATACATAAAAAAACATCTAAGAGTAGAAGATTTTATAGAATTAATAACATAGATATTTTAGATGATAGTTTTAAACAATATGAATTAAAGAATTTTTTACCTTTACATCTTGTATATAAGTTACAGCTACAAGATAAAGTGAAGGATTCTATTATAAAATCATATTATCATGGAGAAGAAACAGTTATCCCAATAACTTTTCCTTTAACAAAAGAATTTATTAAATTTTTGGGATTTTACGTTGCAGAAGGACATTATGATAAAAGACAAATAGGTTTAACCTTCAGTAGATATGAAGATCACTTAATTAAAGAAGTTTTATTTTTTGCTAGGCAATTTGGTTTAAATTTTACTATAGAGAACAGAGAAAAAACAATAAGAGTAAAAATATTTGGAAATATATTCACAAAATTAATCAAGAATATCTGTGGAAAATTAGCTAAAAATAAAAAAATTCCAGAATTCATATTTAGACTTAATGAAGGATTAAGACAAGATTTTTTAGATGCTTTATATCAAGGAGATGGACATAATACAAAAAATAGAAATCAGTTAATGTTATCAACTATAAGTAAAAGACTAGCGAATGAAGTTTTATACTTATGGTTAATGCAAGGAGTTTTAGCATCATTCTATCAAAGAATGAATCATGGTTTAGGGAGAAAACCTACAATTTCTTATGTTGTATCATTATATGGTAAAGATATTGAAAAATCAAAAATTTTTACATGTAACAAGTCTTTAGGATATAATAAGATATCTCAACAATTATTACAAAAAGAACTATTATTAATTCGTGTAAAAGATGTAGAAATAATTAATGAAGGTTATGATTATGTTTATGATATTTCTATTCCCGAATGTGAGAACTTTATAGGTGGATTTGGAGGAATAGCTTGTCATAATTCAAGAGGACAACAAGGAATCGGTATAAGTGCATCTGTTATGTATGCTCAACTAACTACAGGCAAACCTACTAAAATAGTTTCAAAGATATCACCTAAAAAACCAGCACATCAATATGAATTACATATGGATACTAAAAAGAATGAACCTGAAATTATTTCAGATAAAGAGATTGAATGGAAAAAAGATCATGGAACTAAAATAGAATTAGAATTAGAAGGAAGTTACCAAAAAGGAAGACAAGGAGTTTTTGAGTATATTAAAGAAACAGCAATAATAAATCCACATCTAAATTTGATATATTACACTCCTGAAAAGAAAAAAATGACATTTCCTAGAATTGCAAATGAACTTCCTGTAGAACCTAAAGAAATTAAACCACATCCTTATGGTGTTGAATTAGGAATGTTAATTGATATGATGAAGAGTTCTAAATCTAGAAATATATCTTCATTTTTATCTAATGATTTTTCTAGAGTAAGTTCTAAAGTGGCAAAAGATGTTTTGGCTAAGGCAGAAATATCAGAAAAAATTCACCCAAGCAAAGTATCTAGAGAAGAAGCTGATAGATTATTAAAGATAATAAGAGAAACTAAAATAATGGCACCTCCTACAAATTGTTTATCGCCAATAGAAGAGGATTTATTATTAGAAGGATTAAAAAAAGAGATAAAAGCAGATTTCTATGCATCTGTTACAAGACAACCATCTGTTTATAGAGGAAATCCTTTTCTTATAGAAGTTGCGATGGCTTATGGTGGAGACTTAGAGAAAGAAGATTCAGTTAGAGTTCTAAGATTTGCTAATAGGGTTCCTTTATTATACCAACAAAGTGCATGCGCATCTATAAGATCAATAATACAAACTTCTTGGAATAATTATGGATTAAGTCAAAGTAAAAAGGCTTTACCATCAGGTCCAGTTATTATTTTAGTACATATTGCTTCTGTTTGGGTTCCTTTTACATCTGAATCTAAAGAAGCAATAGCACATTATCCTGAAATAATAAAAGAAATGAAGTTAGCTTTACAAGATTGTGGAAGAAAACTAGGAAGTTATATAAGAAAAACAGTTAAAGCAAAAGAACAAAAAGAAAAAATTGATTTATTTGAGAAATACATTCCAGAAATTGCCTCTTCTTTATCTACATTAAGTGGAGAGAAAAAAGAGAATTTAATAAAAAATCTAAGTAAAATGCTTAAAAAGAACCTTCCAAATTTAAATAATAATCAAAATGGCAAAGAAGAAAAATAACCCAAAAGAAAAATTACAAGAATTAGGAAAGAGAGTAAGTTCAGATATTAAGAAAAATAAAAATCCTAATATTGATGTTCCAATAAGAGCATTATCTAATGTAAGTTATGACAAAAGAAATAAGATATTAGTGATGGGTGATAAAATAGCGAAGAGATTTTTCTTTAATGTAGCTCATGCCAAAAAATTTATGCAAACATTAGAAATTGCTGCTATAAGTAAAAAATTAATTCAAGAAGGAAAACATGCTAGTTTAAGGGATGTTTTTTATATGGCCAAAAGAACTATTCCAAGTACTAAAGTTAATATTGTTGATGAACAACCAGAATCTGATTCAATTATAGAAGATTTAGAGTTGGTAACTGAAAATTCTAGAGAATTATTAAACATTAATGCAAATAAAAATGGATCCATAGCTGGAAGTGTAGTTGTAGAAGATAGAGGGGATAGAATTGATTGGTCTAAAATGGGTTCTGGAGGTTGGTCCATCCCTTCAAATGTTGAAGATATAAAATTTCTAAAAGTTAATGCCAAATATGTTTTGTATATGGAAAAAGCAGCTGTTTGGGAAAGATTACATGAGGACAAATTTTGGGATAAACAAAAATGTATTATAATAAGTTCTCAAGGACAAACAACAAGAGGAATTAGAAGATTATTACAAAGATTAAACAAAGATTATCAACTTCCAATTTATGTATTAACTGATATGGATCCTTGGGGAATTTATATTTATTCTGTTTTAAAATTTGGTTCTATAAGCTTATCTCATTTATCTGAAAAATTAGCACTTCCTTCAGCTAAATATTTAGGAATAACAGTAGATGATATCAAAAATTATAAATTAGATAAACACTTGATTAAGTTTAAAGATAAAGATTCATCTAGACTAAGTCAGATATCTAAATATGAATGGTTTAAAGATAATAAAGAATGGCAAAGACAATTTAAAATGATGAAAGAGATGAATGCTAAAGCAGAAATACAAGCATTATCCTCTAGAGGTATAAGTTTTATTTCAGAAAAATACCTACCAGAAAAAATAAAAAAGAAGGATTTTCTAGATTAGATGAAACATAAGATTTTAATCTTATTTTTATTAATTTTAATCGCTATATTTTCATTTTTAGGATTTAGATCTACTGGAAGTGTTGTTGAGTATCTTCCTCCAAGTGAACAAGGGTCTATAGATGTTTATTTTTGTCCTAGAGATGATTGTGAAGGAGTTTATACTAATTTAATAAAAAATTCAAATAATATAAATTGTGCTATCTATGATATGGATTCTATTGTAGAAGAATTCAAACAAAGAAACAAGGATATAGATGTTAAGATAGTTGCAGATAATTCAAATAAATTAGCTATAAAAGATTCTGATTTTATTAAATTTGATAATAATAATCAACTAATGCACAATAAATTTTGTGTATTTAATCAAAATGATAAAAATATTATTTTAACTGGTTCTTTAAATCCTACAGATAATGGTTTTAACAAAAATGATAATAATCTAGTTGTTATAAGCTCTAATTATTTATCTGAAAATTATAATCAAGAATTTAATGAATTGTGGAACGGAATTTATGGAAAGGGTGAAAGAGTTAAATATCCTAAACTAAAATTTAATAATTTTTTAATTGAAAATTATTTTTGTCCGGAAGATAATTGTGAACAAAAAGTATTCAATTTAATTAAAAATGCTAAATCTAGAATTTATTTTATGACTTTTTCATTTACATCTAATCCTTTAGGAGATTTAATTATTGAAAGATCTAAAGAAGATATAGAAATAAAAGGATTATTTGATAAATTTCAAAATAGAAAATATTCTCAATATGATAAAATGAAGAATAATAATGTAAATGTTAAGTTATATGGTGGGGAGTTGTTACATCATAAGGTGTTTATAGTGGACAATAAGGTTGTATTTGGTAGTTATAATCCAACTAAATCAGGTAATGAAAGAAACGATGAAAATATATTAATAATTCACAATAGCGAAATAACCAATAAATTTATAGAAGAATTTAATTTATTATCTAAAAATGGAAAATAAAAAATTACATTACGTTGTTGCAACAGCTATTATTGTAAAAAATGATAAATATATAATTCTAAAGAGAAGTGAAAGAGAGAAAGCATATCCTGGAAAATGGACTGTCCCTGGAGGAAAATTAGAAAGAAAAGATTATGAATTAATAGAAGGAATCTATGAAGAATTTGAGATGGTTAATGATCTACTAAATGGAAAAGAGATAGATAGATTTGAAAGATTTAAAAAATAAAATTACATTTTGTAAGCTTTTTTGCTTACAAAACTCATTATTAATTTTTTTGCACCCCAGATCATTATTAATACTGCAATAGTTTGTTCTAAACTAATTTGTGAATTCCACAATAAATATCCTACTACTAAGAAAATAAGTCCTTTAACAAACATTATACCCTTATAACCTTGTGTGCATCCACAACCACCTTTTCCACAATAATCACAAGAAAGATCTTTATTTTTAACCACTTTTTTTGCCATACTAATCACCTCTAGATATAGATCATACTTATATTTTTAAATGTTCTCATCGAAATGTTTTTAAACGTTTTTTGTGATTTTCTACTGTGCCTCAGTAGCTCAGTAGGTAGAGCACATGGCTGTTAAATTTTTTACAGTAACCATGGGGTCGGAAGTTCGAGTCTTCCCTGAGGCGTTTATTTTTCATAATCTTTAGCTTCATCTAGATTAACCCATTTAAAATCCCAAAAATCTTCTTCAAAAAGAAAGAAATTTTGATTTCATTGATTAAAGGAGTATTTGATATAGATGGTTCTCTATATTTAGAAAATAAAAATGGAAAGTTGTACCCTAGAGTTGAATTTAAAACAGTTTCTTCAATTTTGTCTGAACAAATGAAAAATATATTAAATTCATTAGATATTAGAACAACGAAGTATGGATTGTTTAGAGAAGAAAAGAATTGGAATACATTATATACTGTTGCAATTCGTGGTGATAAGATGACAAATAAATTTTTTAAGAAAATCAACCCAGCTAACCCTAAACATAATCTGAAGTTTAATAAGTATAGGGGGTCATCTTAGAAACTCTTTTAAATATATGTTTCATATTTCAATTATGGGCCCGTGGCTTAGCCTGGTTAGAGCACAGAATTTTTAATTCGCTTAATCGACTGATAAACATAGGTTAAGAAATCGAGAGGTCCCAAGTTCAAATCTTGGCGGGCCCATTTTAATAATTAGAATATGATTGAAATTAAAAACGAAAAATATTTTGCTGAAGGCAAAAGATCGATTGTTTATATTGGGTTGTATAAAAATAAAAAAGTTATAATAAAAAAACCTAAATCTAATCTAAACACAATTCAACATGAAGCTAGATT
>JASLOB010000021.1 GCA_030745695.1 Candidatus Nanoarchaeia archaeon
AAATAATAAACTTTAATAATGATTTTGAGAAAAAAATTAATAAGATTATAAGTTTAAGTTTAGAAGAACCTGAAAAATTAAGTATTTATTTTTCAAAAAGAATAATGTTTGATTAAAATGGCAAAAGAAGTTAGATTAAAAGTTATGGAAGCTTTACAAGAAGAAGCGTATAAAGGAATAGTTAGAATAGATGCTGAAACTATGTATCAAATTGGTATAAGACCCGGAGACATAGTTGAAATTGAAGGTGGAAGATCTACAGTAGGAATAGCTGATAGAGCTTATCCAACTGATGTCGGCCAAACAGTAATAAGAATGGATGGAATTCTTAGAAGAAATGCTAAAACTGGAATTGGTGAAAGTGTAAAAGTAAGAAAATCAGAAGTTAAAGAAGCAAAGTTTGTTTCAATTGCACCAGCACAACAAGGAGTTATGGTTCAAGCTGACCCTGATGTTTTCAAAAGAGGTTTGTTAGGGAGAGCTGTTGTTAAAGGAGACATTGTTGCGTTAGGTGGAGCTAGACGAAGAAGAAGAAGTTTTTCAGGAAGTCCTTTTGAAGATATTTTTGATATATTTGAACCTGGATTTATGGGTGATTTTGGATTCTCAGGATTGAAATTTGTTATTGTAGATGCATCTCCAAAACAATCTGTTATCATAACAGAAGAAACTAATATTAAAGTAAATCCAAAAGCAGTTGATGTTTCAGAAGAAAAGATTCCAGACGTAACTTATGAAGATATTGGTGGATTAAGTGATGAAATTCATAAAATAAGAGAGATGGTTGAGATTCCATTAAGATATCCAGAATTATTTACTAAACTAGGAATTGAACCACCAAAAGGGGTTTTATTACATGGCCCTCCTGGATCAGGAAAAACTTTATTAGCAAAAGCAGTTGCAAATGAATCAGAAGCTAATTTTATGTTGATTAATGGTCCTGAAATAATGAATAAATATTATGGAGAATCTGAAAAAAAAGTTAGAGATATATTTGAGGAAGCTGAAAAGAATGCTCCATCTATAATTTTTATTGATGAGATAGATGCTATTGCTCCTAAGAGAGAAGAAGTCCATGGTGAAGTTGAGAGAAGAGTTGTTGCTCAATTATTAAGCATAATGGATGGTTTAAAATCAAGAGGCCAAGTTGTTGTTATTGCTGCAACTAACAGGCCAAATGCAATTGATCCAGCATTAAGAAGACCTGGAAGATTTGATAGAGAAATAGCTGTTGGTGTGCCTGATAAACAAGGAAGATTAAATATTTTAAAAATTCACACAAGAAATATGCCCCTAAAAAAAGTTAAATTAACTGAGATAGCTGATATAACTCATGGATTTGTTGGAGCTGACCTAAGCGCTTTATGTAAAGAAGCAGCTATGAATGTTTTAAGAAAAATTCTTCCTAATTTAAAACTTAGGGAAAAAGAACCAGTACCAAAAGATGTATTGGAAAAACTTGTTGTTAATCCAAATGATTTTAAGGAAGCATTAAAGTATGTTAGACCTAGTGCTATGAGGGAAGTTTTAGTAGAAACTCCAGATGTTACTTGGGATAAAATTGGTGGTTTAGATATCTTAAAACAAGAACTTAAAGAAAGTGTTGAATGGCCTATAAAAAACTCTGAAGCATTTTCTAGATTAGGAATAAGACCACCAAGAGGAATATTATTGTATGGTCCTCCAGGAACAGGTAAAACATTATTAGCAAAAGCTGTAGCTAAAGAATCTGAAGCTAATTTTATTTTAGTTAAAGGTCCATCTTTATTAGATAAATTTGTTGGGGAATCTGAAAAAGGAATTAGAAAAATATTTGAAAAAGCTAGACAAGTGTCTCCAGCTATAATATTCTTTGATGAAATAGATGCGTTAGCTCCTAAGAGGGGTTTTGAAGCAGGAACTAAAGTAACTGAAAGAATTGTAAACACATTATTATCAGAAATTGATGGATTACAAGAATTAAATGATGTGGTTGTTATTGCAGCTACTAACAGACCAGATATAATTGATCCAGCTTTATTAAGACCGGGAAGATTTGATAGACTATTATTAACTATCCCTCCAAGTGAAGAGGCTAGATTAGATATATTTAAAATTCACACAGAAAAAATGCCCCTTGCTAAAGATGTTGATCTAAAAAAGTTAGCAAATAAAACAGATGGATATGTTGGTGCAGATATTGAAGCAGTATGTAGGGAAGCTGCTATGCTTTCTTTAAGAGACAACATAAGTTCAAAAGAAGTAACAAAGAAATATTTTGATAAAGCATTAATTAAGATCAAACCTTCAGTAGGAAAAGATATAATGGAAAAATATCAGTCTATGGAAGAAGATTATCTTAGAAGTGCTAAAGCAGTAATAAGTAAAGATCTTCCAAGTTATTTTGGATAAACTTATTCTTTTTTTGTTAAAATTCCTTTTCCAACCATGACAGTATGCTCTGCTTGACTTACTAATCCTCTTGAACTTTCAATTAATTGAGGATATTGATGTATTATTTTTTCTCTTTCTAGGATATTAAATGCTAAATCTTTCATTGAAGAATCAATCCATCTTTTTGCAAATGGTAATCCTTGATATTTCTCAATAATTTTTAGAATTTTTCTAGCATGTTCATTTCTAACAGGTTTTTTCTTTAATAATTTAAAAATATCAGAACCTTTTCCTTCAATAACTTTTCCTTCACCATTAGTTGCAAATGGTTCAATAGCTATAATCATATCTTTTTCTAATCTTGTTTTATCTCCATTATCATAATTTGGTATGGTTAAACCAGCGTGCACATTAAAAATATCCATTCTATGTCCTGATAAATTTATTACAGGAGAAAATCCATGTTCTTGTATTTTTGTTTGTATTACTTTTCCAATCTCTCTCACTTCCAAACCCTCTTTAACAATTTTTACAGCTTCATTTAAAGCTGATTTACTTGCATCAACTAATAATTTATTTTTTCCTAAGTCTATTGTAACTGCATTATCACCTATTGCTCCATTAACATGAACTCCAACATCTAACTTTACTAAATCTCCTTCTTTGAATCTATTTTTATCTTCTTTAGATGCAGTATAATGGGCAGCAATATAATTTGTTGAAATATTAATTGGAAAAGCTGGTTCTCCTCCTAATGATTTTATTCTAGATTCAATTTTTTCTGTAATCTTTAATATTGATTCATCTATTTTTATTAATTTTTTACCATAATCAAGAACTTCTGCAGCTATTTTTCCTGCTTTAACCCAGTCATCCATTAAAATTCACCTAAAGTTTTTTGTTCTTTGTCCATTAATAAATCCTCTTCTTTTAATCCACAAGCTTCAAAAATCATTTTTAGGCTTGGAACAATTTGATGATTAATATAATATCCACTATCATAATCATCTTCTTCACATTCTTCTAATAATCTTGATCTATCTCTTATCAATCCATCCCCTTTTACAACAACATAATTTATCATAGTTCCTATACTAATAGACATTCCTTTATTTTTCATTCTTTCTGCAACCTTCACATGAGGACCTATATTTTCATAGTCTGAAATATCTTTTTTCAATTGAGTTCTTATTACCATATCTTTTATTGGAATTTTTTTCTTTCTTACATCATCTATAACTTTTTTTGCATATTCAAATGCTTTTTCTATAGAATTTTCTTTTAGTATTATCTCTAGAACTTTCATTTGTGTATTTTTAGCTAGATAACTCCAATCTCTCCTTACAGTTTCAAATCCTCTTATTTTCATAGAATTATCTTGTGAGATTAAAGCATATTTTTTCTTCGCTCCAGAAGATTCTCCTTTTTTTGTAACAAATATTCCTTTTTTATAAAAATCTTCTAACTCAATTTCCATTAAACTAGGAAGTTCTCTATTAATCTTATTCATAAATATTAACACATCTTCCTTACTCTTTTTATCTAAAACTATAACAATAGAATCAGTATCAGAATATATAACATTAAATCCTTCTTTTTCTGATTTTTCTATTACATTTTTGATATAATCTCTTCCATAAGCGGTGATTGCAGCAGCACATTCTTTACTATACCACCTTGCTCCAAAAAACCCAAACATTCCATAAGCAGCATTAGCTGCTATCTTTAATGCTTTACTTCTTGCATCTAAAATTTTATCATCTTTATTCTCTTTTAGAATTTCTCTAATTCTATTTCTTCTTAATATTAATTCTTTGATTACGTAAGGAACTAATGCTTCTTCCTTATGACTAAAATAATAATTTACTTTTTTATCTCCTTCAAATATATCTGGGGTTTTATAAGAATCTTTTTTCGATTTTGTTAAAGAACTTGGATCAATATTATGAGAAACAATAACACTTGGATACAAACTTTTAAAATCGAAAACAACTAAATCATCATACAATCCAGGCTTAGGTTGAAAAACAAAAGCCCCTTGATAGCTATCTAATCTTCTTCTTCCTATCATTGAACCAGATGGTTTGTTTGGAGCTATTTCATTAAAGTCTTTTGCTTTTCTTAATAGATAAGACTCAATTAATTGTCCATATCCAGTTCTACACACATCATGGGGTGTCTGTCCCAATAATCTGCACAATTCAAATATATTTAATAATACTTCTTTACATATCTTATATGTTAAATCAGCATCATGTAAGTTATATTCACATATATCCTCTATTTCTTTACTTCCAGAATCCCAAACTAATGCTAATTTACTAATATCTATCTCCATTTTTTCTTCTTTTATCAACGCTTTCGCTACTTCTCCTAATCCATAACTATCTAATTGTAAAGAAACACTCATTATTCCTCTTATGAATTTGTATATATCAATATGAACTATTCCAACGGTTTTAACAGAACCAAAATTTTTTTTTGATAGTTTAATGTTTGTTCCATCTAAATTAATATCAAAATCTATATCATACTTTTTTGCTCTGGCTCTTAAATATGGAAAATCAAAACCATCTGAAAAATAACCGACTAAAAAATCTGGTTTGTATTTTTTTATAGTTTTTACGAATTCATCTATTAAATCTTTTTCACCTTTTACAAATATTATATCTTTTTCAGTTGGAATTCTTTTCCAAGTAACAACTTTCTTAAAATTGTCCCCAACTAAAGCTAAACTTATTATTGGATCTTTATTATCTTTAGAATATTGATCTCCATGAGTATATGTTTCTATATCAAAACTTAATATTTTAGGATTATCAAAAGAACCCTCTCCTTGTTTAATGGATTTTAATTTTAATGAAAAATCAACATCTAAATTAGTTTCTATTAAATCTCCTTCAACTTCATAAGCATTTAATGGAGAGATATTCTTATCAATTAGATATCTTCTAACAAATA
This sequence comes from Candidatus Nanoarchaeia archaeon, assembly GCA_030745695.1. Lineage (GTDB taxonomy): Archaea > Nanobdellota > Nanobdellia > SCGC-AAA011-G17 > JACPNG01 > JACPNE01. The sequence goes on from JASLOB010000021.1 coordinate 5,335, forward strand.
AGATATCATTTTCATTTACAGAATCTACTTCTTTATAATCCCTTATCAAACTTCTTAATATAGGAACAAATTTTGGTTTGTTTACTACAACTTTAATAGCTTCTATCTCTTTTCCGAAATATTTTTTATTTTCTAATTTAGTATATAAGACAACAAGATCTTCTTCTTTCTCTTTTTTTATTTTTTTTGTTAAACTAGTCAAATTTGCATTTTTTTTAGGGATAATCCAAAAATATGGCTTGAAATCATAGTCTAAAACACATATTTTTTTATCATCTAATGTTTTTCCAAATATTCTAATCACTAATTCATCATCATCTTTATAGTCCAGATCTAATGGAAAAAATACAGTTTTTACCATCTACAAAGATTATATACTAAACTTATAAACCTTTTTACAAGAATTCTTTTATTCTCTTGTTTTTAGTAAGTAAATTTTCTTCTGGCTTGAAAACATAAGCATAATTTTTATCAAAATAACCACATCTAAAATTGTCTAAACTAATCTTAGTTCTTTTACTTAACATTAATGCATAAAAATATATTTGAGTAGAAGCAAATTCTTCATTATGTGAATTAGGTTTGTAATCCCATACCCATATTTTATCATCTTCTAATCTTAATATGTCAATATGTCCAGTTAATGGTTGGATTGTTTTAAACAGATCTAAATAATAGTCTACTTCATTATTTCTTAACCAAATAGGAATCTCAACAGCTATAGTATTAGAGTCATTTTCTAACATAAAACTTTGAACTTTCATATGATTACTATTATACCTATCATTATTTGCTAACAACCCATGTTTTGCTAAATCACATATCTCATGTCCTTGAATCTTTTTCGAATTAACATCTAGTTTAAATTTTAACATGGAACTTCTAGGACCTGAATTAAAATATTGATCAGGACAATCTTTAAACATATCAACTAAAAAATTGTTGAGATTATCAAATCCATTACAAAGTTTGTTTATTTTTTGATTATGTATCCTATAAAAATAAAATCCTCCTTTATGATCTAGAGAAATTTGTTGTATCACCATTTTTTAATTAAAATTTTATTTGTAATATAAAGATTTTGGTGAAATTTATTGAGTTAAATTTAAATATATATAACTAATAAATAATTAAAATGGGAGTAAAATTAGGAGACTTAATTACAAGAAAAGAAATTTCTTTTGATGATCTAGCTAATAAAAAGATAGCTATAGACGCTCCTAATATGCTTTATCAATTTTTAAGTTCAATAAGACAAAGAGATGGAACTCCTTTAATGGATTCTAATGGACATGTAACTTCACATTTACAAGGAATATTTTCAAGATTATCTAATCTAATGTCAAGAAATGTAAAATTTTGTGTATGTTTTGATGGAAAGCCCCCATTATTAAAAATAAAAGAAGTGGAATCACGTGAACATAGAAAAGTATTAGCTGAAGAAAAATTAGAAAAAGCTAAAGATGAAGAGGATATTGATTCAATGTATAAATATTCTAAACAAACAATTAGATTAACTAGGGATATTATAAATGAATCTAAAGAATTAATAGATTATCTAGGAATTCCAGTAATACAAGCCCCTAGTGAAAGTGATGCCCAAATTGCTTTTATGTGTGAAAAAGGAGATGTTTGGGCATGTGCATCATCTGATATGGATGTTTTAATCTATGGAGCTAAAAGATTAATAACAAACTTAACTTTATCTCAAAGAAAGAAACTTCCTGGAGGTTCTACAATTTCCATTAAACCAGAAATGATTGAATTAAAAAATATATTAAAAAATTTAAAATTAAAACAAGATCAACTTTTAGCTTTAGCAATTTTAGTTGGAACAGATTATAATAGATCAGGAGTTAAAGGAATAGGACCAAAAACAGCACTTAAGATTGTCCAACAACATAAAAGCTTTAACAAAATCTTTAAAGAAGTTGAAGCAGAGTTTAATTGGAAAGAGGTTTATGCTATATTTAAATCAATGCCAATAATGAAAAATTATAAGCTTAAATGGAAAGATCCAGATGAAGAAAAAATATTAAAATTATTAGTTGATAAACATGATTTTTCTGAAGAAAGAATTAAAAAAACTTTAGATAAACTTAATATATTAAAACAGAAACAATCTCAAAAAGGATTAGGTGATTTCATTAATGTTTAATTATCATCACATTTTAGGATTTGATTTTAACAAAAATTTATCATTGGATTATTTAGCTATTTCCATAAGATCTCTTGTTCTTTCCATGGTAGGAATGTTTATTCCAATTTATATCTTAACTTTAGGATATTCCTTTAATGAATTAATCATTTTTTATTTATATATAATGCTTTTTAGAACACTTTTAGTTCCTTTTATGGGTAAGTTACTTCCAATAATTGGGGTAAAGTATTCAATAATAATACATTTTCCATTACTTGTTATACTTTACTTAACACTTTTTTCTTCTAGTACTTTTGGAGTTTCAATATATTGGTCTTTAATTCCTTATATCTTATCCATGGTTACTTTTTGGTCAGCTTTTCATACAGATTTTATTAATAGTTCTGATAAAAAAAATAGGGGGCATGAAGTTGGATTCCTTTGGGCTTCCAATTTAGGGTTGAGAGCGTTAGGTCCAATTATTGCAGCATTAATCTTAACTTTTTTCAATTTTGATGTATTATTCATAGTTGTAAGTATTATCACTCTAATTGCAATTGTTCCTTTGTATAGATCTAAAGAAATTTATCCCAAATCTAAATTTA
>JASLOB010000022.1 GCA_030745695.1 Candidatus Nanoarchaeia archaeon
ACAAAGAGGAAGCAAATACAATAAAAGAACAATTCAACAAATTGTAAAAAATGCTTCTAGAAAAGTTGGAATAAAGAAAAACATTACACCTCACACTTTGAGACACAGTTTCGCTACACATTTACTTGAATCGGGAGCAGACATAAGATACATTCAACAATTATTAGGGCACAAAGACTTGAAAACTACCCAAATTTATACTCATGTAGCTAATAAAGATATAAAAAATTTAGCAGAATTGCTATAAATCTTAAACCTTAATCCAGGAACTTACTCATTCCTAAAATCAAAACTCCCGTTAACTTAACAGCTCAATAGCTTAGAAAGATTTAAAAACCCAAATTCTTTGTACCAGATAACAGAAGCGCTTATTCTAATGTTATCCAGTACGATATAGATAGGAGAATTTCAATTTAAAAAACTTTCGAAAATGGAAAATATATATGTAGTAGACACAAGCGTTATAATAGAAAAAGCTATTTCAAAATTCATAAAAAACAAAGAAATAGAAGGAAAAATAATAATTCCAAAAGCAGTAATAGCTGAATTAGAACATCAAGCAAATAAAGGACAAGAAACAGGTTATTTAGGATTAGAAGAGATACAAGAACTACAAAAACTAAAACAAGAAAATAAAATAGATTTAGATTTCACAGGACAAAGACCTAATCCTCTACAAATTAAATATGCTAAATCAGGAGGGGAAATTGACGCACTAATAAGAGATGTAGCATATAATGAAGGAGCAACATTAATTACAGCAGATAGAGTACAAGCAGAAGCTGCAAAAGCTCTTGGATTAAATGTTAAATTTATAGAATTAAAAATAGATTATAAAGAGATTGGATTAGAAAAATTCTTTGATTCTAAAATAATGAGTGTACATCTAAAAGAAGATTGTATTCCTAAAGCGAAAAAAGGACAACCAGGAGATTGGGAATTAGTTGGATTAGGGGATAAAAAAATAACACAAAAAGAAATAAAAGATTTATCAAAAGAAGTAGTAGAAAAATCTAATGTAGATCCAAAATCATTTGTTGAAATTTCTAGAAAAGGATCTACAATTATTCAATATAAAGATTTTAGGGTTGTAATAACCAAACCTCCAGTATCAGATGGTTGGGAGATAACAGCAGTTCATCCTCTAACACAATTAAAATTAGATGAGTATAATCTACCAGAAGAAATACTTGAAAGAATAAAAACTAAAGCAAGAGGAATAATAATAGCAGGAGAAACAGGATCTGGAAAATCTACGATATCCCAAGCTATTGCTGAATCTTATGTTAAAGAAGGAAAAATAACTAAAACAGTTGAATCTCCAAGAGACTTACAATTAACAGATTCAATAACCCAATATAGTAAAAATTTCACAAGTCCAGAAGAAATTCATGATATTTTATTCTTATCCAGGCCAGATAACATAATATTTGATGAGATAAGAGACACTCCTGATTTCAAATTATATATTGATTTGAGATTAGCTGGAAGTAATTGTTTAGGAGTATTACATTCAGCATCTCCAATAGATGCAGTACAAAGATTTATTTCTAGAATTGATACTGGAATAATTCCATCTGTCTTAGATACAATAATGTATATAAAAAAAGGAACAGTATCCAAAGTATTAACATTAAATATGATAGTTAAAATTCCATCAGGAATGAAGGAAGCAGATTTAGCCCGTCCTGTTGTAGAGGTTAAAGATTTCTTAACTAATAAGTTAGAATATGAGATTTATAGTTATGGAGAACAAACTGTTGTAGTTCCAATTAGTTTAGTAAAAGAATCTTCAGTTAAAAAATTAGCTAAAAAACAAATTGAAGCGGAGTTTTTAAGAAATGTAGATAATGTAAAAGTAGAAATTACTTCTGAAGATAGAGCTAGTGTTTATGTTAAAGAAGATGAGATAGGAAGAATAATAGGAAAACAAGGAAAAACTATAGAAACTATAGAAGCTAGATTAGGAATTCATATAGATGTTAAAGAATTAGAAGAAACAAATAAAGAAGACTCATTAGAATATGATGCTAAAGATACAGGAAAATATGTTGTTTTTTATATAAATGAAGAAAATAAAGAAGTTGATATCCATATTAATAAACAATTTTTAGTTTCAACAAAATCTTCAAAAAAAGGAGAAATTAAAATTAAGAAAAAAAGTAAATTAGGACAAACTTTATCAAAATCTTTAAGTTCAAAACAAAAAATAGAATTAAAAGGTTAATATTTAACAGACTCTGTCTTTGGATGCTCATGTCCAACTTCTTTTCTTTCTTTCAAATGTTTAATTTGTTTATTTCTTTCTTTTAGAAATTTATCTAAATTAAATCCATACCTATCAATTATATTTGACATATATTTTCCACCTAAGAAGTGAGGCATCAAAACATATGTTACTCTTTTATTGTACAATCCATAAGCCTCATCAATATGGTGAGATACAACAATAATGATTGCTTTTCTATTTACTTTACGAATCTTTTCAATTAATAATGAATTAGTCTCATAATATGGAATAGTAGAAACAGCCATCTTTATTTTATCTAAATTTAATTCATCTAAAAATTCAGGATCATCTACATCTCCATAAATACATTCTACCTTTCTATCTGTTAATCTAGAAATAATATCTGGATTGTAATCAACAACAAGAAACTTCTTTTTTAGTCTTTGAAATGTTTTTACAAAATCATATCCAACTCTATTGTAACCAAATAATATGATACTATATTTTTTAGATGATTCTTTAATTTTTTTAGGTTGTTTTCTTTCAAATATTGATAACATATTTGAGAAATAAGGATATAATTTTTCAGAATAGATTATTAGATAAGATGAACCAGCTATTGTTATCAACCCTGTTAATGTAATTAATGATACAATATCATTTTGTATATGTTCTGATCTAACCCCTAAAGCTATCACAATAAAAGAAAATTCGCTTATCTGTGCTAATGTCAATCCAACTAGAAATCCATTTCTTTTTTTATGTCCAGTCAATCCCATAAAAGTAAGAATTGTTAAAGGTTTTATGATAAAGATGAATAATGATAATATAAGAGCAGGAATTAATATTTTAGTTAATTCTTCAAAAGCTAATTGTGATCCTAAGAGTACAAAAAATAAAATCATAAAAAAGTCTCTTAATGGACGCATTTTAGCACTTATCTCATGGGAATAAGGAGACACAGATAAAGTAACTCCTGCAATTAAAGCCCCTATCTCAATTGATAAATTTAAAAATTGAAATAATATTGATAATCCAAAACCCCATGCAATTGAAAACAAAAATAAATATTCTTGAGACTTTGCAAAGAATTTAGCTAAATGTGGAAGTATATATTTACTAATTAGTATTAATAAAACAATTATTATGGATCCAGTTATGATTGTTTGTGTTGCTAATTCACTTATTCCAATATTATTAGAAATTGAAGATATTACAATTAAAGCTAATATTGCTATTAGATCCTGAAGTAATAATATTCCAATTGAAATTTTTCCATATAATGTTTCTAAATCTTTTTTATCTGATAGTAACTTCATGATCACAATTGTACTACTAAATGTTAAAGCAATTGCAACATATAATGCAGAAATAGATGGAAATCCAAGTAATTTAGTTATAACAAAACCTAATATAAAAGTAATGGATATCTGTCCTAATCCAGCTATTAAAGCTACTGGACCAACCTCTCTTATTACTTTTGGAGTTAAGTTCAACCCAACTATAAATAATAATAAAGCAATTCCAATTTCAGAAAATAATGATATTGTATCTGTTGATTCAACAATATTAAAAACATATGAACTTACTAATATTCCAGTAAGTAAATAACCAATAATTGCTGGTTGTCTTAATAATCTAATTATTCCTGTAGTTACAGCCGCTATGACTATAATCATACTTAACTCAAAAAATAAATTTGATGCCACTATTTTTCCTCTTTTTTATTTAAATAGGATAGATTTATGATTAATAAATCTTATCAAGATAAAGTTTTTTAAATAAATACAATAATTTTATTAAATGAGCCTGTAGCTCAGTCTGGATTAGAGCATCTGCCTCCTAAGCAGAAGGTCGAGGGTTCAAATCCCTTCAGGCTCGTTATATAAATAATAAAATAGAAATTAAAGATAACAATCCAAATATAGTAAATCCTATAACTAATTTATTAATATTAAGTCTATATCTAAAGAACAATACCCCAAAAATAAAATAAGAAAATAATAATTCTCTTGTAAAAAATCTAGCTATACTACTCAATCCTAAAAATTGTAATGGTGTAGCTCCTAAAAATACCCAAACTATAACTGAGATGTAATCTATTACTGCATCTGAAATCCAACCATAAGCAAAAAATCTTAATCTTATGAATTTAAACCAAAAAAATGTAAATACTAATCCTATAACTAATTCTTCTAAAACTCCCAAAAACGGAAAAGTATTATAGATTTTAACTGTTTCATAACTAACTATAAACCCAACTGAATTTGTTTTAAGGAAAGTTACATAATACAAAACTTGTCTAAGTATGTTAGGAGCTAGAATAATTAGAAAAAATTTGAATATATCTACTTTATCATACTTAACTAAAGTCATACCTAAAAGATTTTTTAAGTCAAAATTCATTTTTTCTTAAATAAACTAGACAATCTCTCAATAGATGATTGAATATTTGAATCTAAAGTGTCATATGATTTCGATTTTCTCTTTGTTCCTAAAACAACTTTAAGGGGTTTTTTCTCTACTTTTTGTGTTTTTTTCTTCTTTTTATACTTAAATGAATTTATTAAAGATACTGCCACTAAAATGAGTAACACTCCTATCAATCCGTATAACACAAAAATAAAATTAAAATCTCTTTTTTGTTTTATAGTTTGACATTCATTATCACATAAATAACTTTTACATTCATAATCAAACAAACAAGGATCTCCATCATTTTTTGCTGTTTCTATTTTTCTATTTGAACTACAATAGATTTGTTCCCCATATTCTGATGTTAATCTTTGTGTTCCAACTTTAACACATTTATCATTATACTCACAACCTTCACATTGGGCATACACAAATGGAATTAATAATAACAAAATTATCAATATTTTCATTTCTTTCCCCTATCTATTTTATATAATAGATTAACTGTTTCCTCTGCACCATTACATTTTATTTTACTTTTATTTATTTTTCTTTGAAGTTTCTTTAAATTATATAAAAATTCACCTAAAGATTCTTTAACATTATCTCCCACAATAACATAATCTTTAATTAAATCAGCATTTAATTGTTGTTCTACATGATTTTTTATAGGAAAAACTAAAATTGGCTTCTTCATAAAAAAAGATTCAGATAAAGTCAAATTCCCAGCTAAAGTTATAACTCCTTTAGAAACATAAAGATAATCTAAAAAATTATCTTTAAAGATATAATGGGATTTTGTAACTTTTTTAGTTCCACCAAAAACAATGAAATTTTCTTTATATTTTCTATTTAATTTCATTATCTCTTTAGCTAACTCTATCCCATAATCAGATCCACCTAACATGATTAATATAGGATTTTTTTTCAGTTCTAGTTTTTTCATAATATTTCTTTTCTTCTTATATTCTCTAACAATAGGACAAACATAAGAAATATTAGAAAAACTTTTTCTTTTTTTAAGTGAAGGAATGATAACCTTTGTTGAATTTTTGTAAATATTTTCTATAAACTTAGATTGGATATCCAATCTTTTAGATTTATTTTTATATTTCTTATAAGCTTTAGGATCATAACCAAAAATAGAAATACATTTTTTCTTTAAAGATTTAGCAATAAAAAGTGACATTGGTTCAAAATCAGATATAATTAAATCTGGATCAAATGATTTAAGTGTTTCTTTATGTTTTCTCCAAGTTAACATCCAAGAAAATGGTAGATAATAATTTTTTATAAGAAATCTATGTGTTTTAAATTCTAATCCATCATCTGGAAATTTATAACCTTCTACTTCTAAAACTTTAAATTTATCTTTAAAATATTTATAAGAATTGTCATATCCTAAGATTAAAACATCATTTAATTTATTTCTTTTTAGAAATTCATTTATTATAGTTTCTACTCTTATAGAATCACCATATCCAAATCCTGTTACAACAAATAAAAGTTTCATCCTCTTTTTATATAATTTAATGTTACTTCAATTTATAAAATTTTTCTGCATATTTACAATTATTCTTATTTCCATATAATCTAGCCCTAAATATAACAGGTAATAATTGAACATATATAGACAACCATTGACTCTTAAAATGTTTAAGTATTCTTAATTTTTCTTTAAAAGTGTCACTTATATCTACATACACAACTGGTTTATTTTCATTAATAACATTCCAAACCTCAAATGCATAAACCCCCCCTTTATACTTCATTTCTTCAATAGAATCCATAACTAGATTATTAACTGCTCTATGATCTGGATGTGGATCTAAAGAGCATAGAGTATAAATTTTACTTGGTTTATTTTTTTTAATAATCTCAATTATTTTTTTCTTTGTTTTTTCTGAATCTTCTTTAAACTTCCCCTCTTTTAATCCTAAAAAAATAGTTTTTCTTCCTAATATCTTATCTATTACATTTGTTTCTTTTTCTCTTTTTTTTGCAACAATTTTTTCTTTTAAATGTGGATGGCTTTTCTCTCCATATGAAAAAACAGTATGAACAATATTTTTACCTTCTTTTACAAATTTCAATATAGCTCCGCCACATCCTATCTCTGTATCATCTGAATGTGCACAAAACACTAATATATTTTCTTTAGTCATTTTAAATTAAAATGCACCGGCCGGGATTCGAACCCGGATCATCGGCTTACTTCGTTTTAGTATCTTGGAAGGCCGAGATTCTAGCCATTAAACTACCGATGCATAACAAGAAAACTCAAAAACAACTTATATATTTTTCTATATATTAAAACCAACTATTTGCTTTTTTAAATCCTTTATTTATTTGATCATTAGTCCAACCTTTCTGCAATAATATCTTCTTTATATTCACATCATCCATCTTAGATTTTCTACATCTTCTAATATATTTTTTGACTACTTTAATATTTTGTCCTTTAGTTGGAACATCTATCTTTATCAACACCCATTTTTGTTCCCATTCTATCTCTTCAAAAGCATATCTTATTTGGCGTTTATTCCATCCTTTTCGTAATAATGTTTTAGATATATTCTTCTTTTCTATATTTTTACTTAATGAATTTTTGATAAATTTCTTAACATTTTCTAAATCATTTTTAGCTTTAAATGGATTTTTTCCTTTAGTTAATTTTCTAAAATCTAATTTTCCTTTGTAAAAATTAAGATATATTACTCCAACAAGTATTACAATAATGGCTAATATTATCCATAACCAAGAAAAACTTCTATTTTCACAGTCTATTGGACAACTTATTTTGTCTTCAAAAGGAATAGAACAAACTTCATCTCCACAAGTATGTGTTTCTTCTTGAGGTTCTTGTATAATTGTTGTTTCTACATCTAAAGGCACAATAATTGTCTTTAAATTTAATATTTTTTCAATAAACTCTCCATCTATCACATAACTAAATTCTACATCACTATTCTTAACTAAACTAGAAAACTTTTTCCTTAACAAAGGATCTCTTTCTACAACTTCGAAATCATCAATGAAATTTATATTATCTACATCATTTGTTATACTTTTAGGAATCTTCTCATAAACATAAACATCATCTAAATTTTCTTTTGGATTAATTATTTTTTTTATTAAAGTTTTTTTAACTTCATTTCCAGAATTTAAAATTGTTTTTATTGTTGTAGCTTCTACATTAACATTAACTTTATTTTGTAACTCATAAACAGATATTTTGTCATTAGTATCAACAATATTATTTAAATCACTTGGTCCTACAACTGAAATATCTTTTAATATTTCAGTTTCTTTAATTGATTTAGGAAGATTATTCTTAAAAGAATTTATTTTATTTCTAAGTTTTTCAGTTTCATTTTCTACTTTATCCAAAGAAATATTTGATAATGAGTTTAATTCATTCTTATATTGATTTAGTTGGAATAAAGATTGATCTATATCATATTCAAAATATCTTAAAAATTTATTGTTTTTTATTTGATTTAAATCATTTTTAATATCGGATATTTCATCTTCTAAATTAGATGAATCAAACTCAAATAAATTAATATTTATACTTTTAGCAATATCAGGCCCTAATGTAGCCTTTAAAACTTCTGATTTATTTTGTAATGTAAAATTAAAAGGTTTAAGAGACAAACTAATTGAAACATTATCAACAGATTTTCTATTTATTTCATATATAACTCCTGGAAAAGTTATTAGATCATGAAATAGATTATATTCAACCCCTCCAATATCTACTAATAGATTAGTTAATACTACTTTTCCTTTAGAATTAGAACTTACAGATATGGGAACTATACAAAAATTATCATCAGGAATCCTACAAAGACTAACTTCTTGTTCAATGGAATTTTTTAAAAGATTTGTAGAAACATTCACTTTAGATAATTTTATTGGTGTGGTAAAAACAACATTATAATTTGCACCTCTGGCTTTTATAAAATAATCAAAAAATGATTGTTGTTCACAACTAGTTGAATCTATACCACATTGAAATGAGTTAATTGATTCACTAAAATCAATTGCTATTCTATAAGCCCCTTCAGAATTCTCATTACGTAAACAAACTAAAAACTCTCCCTCTATTGCTTCTGAAAATTTTAAACTACAACTATTAAAAGAAAAAGAAGTTCCAGGTTCTGGTAAATCACAATTATTTCCTCCACCTAAAATTTGATTTGATAAAGAGTCATAGGATAGTATAGAAGCTGTTATGTTCCCTCCAATACTTGTATCATCAAAAAGTCTATAATTAGCATTTATCTCAAAATCTCTTGATGAAGGTAGATCTATTAAACTACAATGATAAGTTTGAGTATCATTCAATATTACAGTAGCAGGAACAACATCTAAATCTAAAGTATCTGATTTTACAAATTCATTTTTCAAACCAGTCTTTTCTCCTAGATACCTCCAGTCTACATCTCCATCACTCCCTACATCAAAAGTTAATGAAGAAGGATAACTTCCATCAATAACTTCACTAAATATATCCATATCAATAGAACTAATTGAAACTCCAAATGGCAATCTAAATCCTATTAATCTTTCACCTAATTGATTATAAATCAATATTTTAGAATCACTAGGATTTATTGCTTTAGTCTCATCATCAGTATTAGCATAAGTTCTCCCTAATTGAAAAAGCACAGTTCCAATATTCTTGTTATACATAAAACTTCCAAATTTTATAGTAAGATTTGTATCTAATTTAATTGGTCCATTAAAATTAATAGTTAAATTTCCATCTATAATCTCATCAGTTTTGTAAGATTCTCTATTAAGTCCTATATTTAAACTAGGATTTATATGTTGTAAAGTAGTAAAACTAGTAAAAGTGTTGTCCATAGACATAAAAAAACCAAAAGCTAATAAAAAAACTAAGAGAACAACCTCTAATCTATGATTATTTACATCACCTCTTTTCATAAAAATTTAGAGTAAAATGTATATTTAAGTTTTATGTCTACTTTACATTAATCTCTAAAATAGCATAATTATCTATTTTAGTTCCTTTAAAGAAAATTTTTACATTAGTTATTTCAATATTATCAAAAGTCTTAGTTTTCCCTTCTAACAACCTTTGTTTAAGATCTTCATCTATATCTAATAAAATAACATTCTCTTTCTCTTTAAGAATAGATCTTATTATTATCTGTTTTCCACCAATATTTAATACATCCTCAGTCTTAACTAAATAACTATTTGTTTCTAAACCAAATTCTTCTACTTTTATACTAATACTTACATCATCACCCACTCCAATAATAGTATCAATAAAAAGGCTTACGTCTCCTACAATATCTTGTGTTTTTGTTCCATAAATTGTTGTTAATTTTCCTCCAACATCAAATACTGCATTTAGATTTTCTCCCACATCTAAACTTATTAATTTTATTTCTACATTATTAAATTTAATAGTATCACCTATAGATAATTGATAATTTCCTTCTTCTAATTTTTCTGTTTCTAACACAGGTTCTTGAATCTCTTCTTCAACTTCTGGTTCTTCAACAATTATCTCTTCAACCTCTAACTCTTCTAAAACCAGAGTCTCTTGAACTTTTATTTCATCTTTATCACAAATAGAATTATTACTTTTATCTAAACAACATTCTCCCTCTTTATATTCAAAATAAGGATCTTTACAAAAACTTGATTCTTTGATTACTGTCTCTTTAACACAAGCGCTAATAAATAATAAACTTAAAAGAAATAAAACAATTGTTAATCTTTTCATAATCTTTTAAAAATAATGTATTATATAAATATTTCCTATCATTCATAAATAAAAAAGGTTATAAATAGTTGAGATGCTAATTTAGATAATGAGTCTAAAAGAGTTTTATTTTAAAAATTTAAAGAAATTAATTTTTGTCCCTATCATCCTAATTATTTTAAGTTTGTTTATAATATCTACTTTATATTTTAAGACAGGAGATTTTGTCTATAAAGATGTTACATTACAAGGAGGAATTAGTGCTACTCTCCAAACAACTAAAGAATTTCCGAATTTAGAAAAACAAATAGAATCACAAACAAATAAAGATGTTATAGTTAGACAGTCTACTCAATTTGGAACAGACAAACAAGTAGGATTGATTATAGAAAGTTCAGATTTAACTAATGATGAATTAAAACCAATTCTAGAAAAGATAACTGGAATAAAAATAACAAATGAAAATTATTCTATAGAAGAAACAGGTTCAACATTAGGACAAGCATTCTATAAACAAATGATCTCAGCTATTCTTATTGCTTTTATTTTGATGAGTATTGTAGTATTTATTATATATAGGGCATTAATTCCATCTATAGCCATTATATTAGCTGCATTTGCTGATATGGTAGTAACAATTGCGATAATAGATATAATAGGATTAAGAATCTCAACAGCAGGGATTGCTGCAATATTATTATTGATGGGTTATTCTATAGACACAGATGTTCTTCTAACTACAAGAATGATAAAAAGAAGAGAAGAAAGTGTAGAAAATAGAATCTTAAAATCAATTAAAACAGGATTAACAATGACTTTTACAACAATAGCTGCTTTGACAACAGGTTATTTTATTACAAATTCTTTTGTTATAAAAGAAATGTTTCTAATATTAATAATTGGATTAATAGTAGATATAATCATGACTTATTTACTTAACACAAATTTATTATTAAAACATGTAAGGAAAAAAGAATATGGCTAAAAAGATTTTCAATTTAAGAATTTGGATATTAGTAATGGCTTTGATCATTTCATTAATTGCTATAAATCCAAATCCTGGAGCTTCTGGAGTTGTGATAAGTGATGTAGAATTAGGGAGTTTAGAATCTTATCAAGGTCTTAGTAAAGGAGAAAAGATAGAATCTATCAATGACATTCCTATAAACACATTAGCAGAATATCAAAATATCATTTCAGAATATCAAACTCAAATAAAAGAAGTAAAACTTGAAACAAATGTTTCTATATATAGATATAATATAACAGAAGATATTGGTTTTATTCATGATGATCTTACTATTCTATCTGTACAAAAACCAGAACTGAATAGAGGAGAGAAAATATTAAGTATAAATAACAAGAAAATTAAATCAAGTAATGATTTTGATGAAGTAATAGAAAATTTATTTCCTGGGAAAAATATTGATATAAAAACTTCCAAATCATTATATTCTTACTCTACAAATACCCAACCAAAAATATCTGTTTCTAAAGCTCAATCTACTAATATAAAAAAAGGATTAGAATTAGAAGGAGGAACAAGAGCATTGATCAAGCCAATATCAGATAAACAGATATCTGATTTGGACATCCAAAATTTAATTGATGTTATGGAAAATAGATTAAATGTTTTTGGATTATCAGATATAAAAATAAGATCTGCTGATGTAGGAGATGAAAAATTAGTTTTAATTGAAATCTCAGGAGCGAATAGTGAAGAAGTAAAAAAGATAATCTCTAAACAAGGAAAATTCGAAGCAAAAATTGGAGAAGAAGTAGTTTTTGTTGGAGGCAATAAAGATATCCCATTTGTTTGTAAAGATGATGGAACTTGTGCTACAGTAAGTTATTGTAATCAATTTAATGAACAACATCAATGTGCTTTTCAATTTGCCATAACATTAAGTCAGGAAGCAGCTAAAAGACATGCAGAAGTAACTAAAAATTTAAACATTATAACTGATGATTCTGGAGGACATCTAGATCAAGAATTAGATTTGTATCTAGATGATATATTAGTTACTAGCTTACAAATCTCTCCAGATTTAAAAGGTGTTGAGACTAATCAAATTTCTATTAGTGGTCCAGGTTATGGATCAACTCAAAATCTAGCTATAGATGACACTTCAAAAAGAATGAATGAATTACAAACAGTTTTGATAACTGGATCATTACCATTTAAAATAGAAATTGCTAAACTAGATAATATCTCCCCAATACTTGGAGATAATTTCATAAAAAATGCATTTTTAGTTGGATTCGTTGCATTATTAGCTGTCATTGTTGTTGTTTATATTAAATATAGAAGAATTAAAATTTTGATTCCCATGTTAATAACTAGTTTAAGTGAATTGTTGATAATATTAGGAGTGGCTTCTTTAATTGAATGGAATCTTGATTTAGTTGCGATTGCTGGAATAATAGCTGCAATTGGTACAGGTGTAGATCATCAAATAATAATAGCAGATGAAATTATTTCTGGAGAATCTCAAAATCTTAATTGGCCTGAAAGAATAAAAAGAGCTTTCTTTATTATAATGGGTGCATATGCAACTACAATAGCCACAATGATTCCATTGTGGTGGGCTGGTGCAGGATTAGTACGAGGATTTGCTGTTATAACAATAATAGGAACTTCAATTGGAGTATTTATAACAAGACCAGCTTTTGCTTCTATAGCTGAAAAACTATTTAATAAATAATTTTAACATAACCTTTTTATAGTAGAGTAATATATATTTTAAATAGGTGATTTAATGGCTCTTGAAGAACAAATAGTTTTAATTTTATACATTCTTTTAGGTGCAGTAGCTGGAATGATATATGCATTAAGAAGAATATTTATCCTAGAAAGAAGAATTTTAGAAATGGATCAAAAACTAGTTACAGCTTTAAAGAAAAAGCGTTAATTTATTTTTTGATGCCAATTCCAAGCATGTTCTATCATTTCATTAATATTAAATTGTTCTTTCCAACCAACTTCTTCTTTAAATCTTTTAGGATCAGCAACTAACATTGGAGGATCCCCCTCTCTTTTTTTATCAATAACAACATTAATTTCTTTTTTTGTAATTTGTCTACATAAATCTATTACTTCTTTAACACTATAACCTTGTCCTGTCCCTATATTATAAGATTTAGTTTGCATATTTTTTCCTAAATAATTTAAAGCATCTAAATGAGCTTTTGCTATATCAACAACATGAACAAAATCTCTTATACATGTTCCATCTTTTGTATCATAATCCTCTCCAAATATTTTTATATTATCTCTCTTGTTTAAAGCAACATCTAATACAATTGGGATTAAATGTGTTTCATCTTTATGTTTTTCCCCTATACTATTATCTAAAGAAGCTCCTGCAACATTAAAGTATCTTAATGATATAGACTTTAAATTATAAGCAGTATCATAATATCTTAACACTCTTTCAAAAACCATTTTTGATTCTCCATAAGAGTTAATAGGATTTAATGTATGTTTTTCAATTATTGGAATCTCTTTAGGAATACCATATACTGCACATGAAGATGAAAAAATAATTTTATTTACATTATTTTTAATCATAACATCTAATAGATTAAATCCATTAACTAAATTATTTTCAAAATATTTACTTGGATTCTCAAAAGATTCCCCTACAAGCGCATAGTTAGCAAAATGCATAACAATCTCTATTTTATGTTCTTCAAATAATTCATTAAGTTTTTTAGTATCTGATAAATCTCCTTGTATAAAAATAGCTTTTTCATCTACAAACTCTTTATTACCTAATTCAAGATTATCATATACTATAACTTCATGTTCTTTAACTAATTCTTTAACTGCATGACTTCCAATATACCCTGCTCCACCAGTAACGAGAATTTTCATTTTAATATGGATTTTCAGATGTTGCTCCTTTAATATCTAACCAATCTCTATTTTTTCTAAATAATAGATTAGTATTCCATATTGCTTCAAGAAGTTCAACAGAAATATTTAATTCTTTCGCAAGAAAAGTTGAAGCAAGAAGATCTTTTGGAAAGCATTTACCCCCAACACCATAATCTCCATCAGGTCCTGGAACTTCAGTATTAGTCCCAATTCTTTCATCAAGTAAAATTTCTTTTCTTAAAGTAGAATAATCTATACCTTGTTCTTCACATATCTTACAAATCACATTAGCAACCATTATTTGTCCAGTTAAAGTAACATTTGCTGCATATTTTATCATTTCAGCTGTTTTTCTATTAACAATAGAATAGTGTGCATTAGGAAATACAGGTTTGTATATCTCCATTAATAAATCCTCACTCCATTTATCTTCTACTCCTAAAACTACTCTATTTGTATTCTCCATATCATCTATTGCAGTTTTTTCTCTTAAAAATTCAGGGTTAACTGCAAATTTAAATGGGTATTCCTTATCAAGTTTATCTGTAGAACCAGATACAGCAGTAGATTTTATAACAACAAGAAGACCAGAAGGATCTCTTTCTATCTCTTCTACTTTATCTTGTAAAGATTGAAGAGAATTATGGATAGGAGAATAGTCTATCTCTCCACTTTCTTTCATAGGTGTAGGCACACAAATAAAAGTAGCTCTTGCCTCTTTAGCAATCACTTCTAAATGTCTAGAGGTATTATAAGGTGATTTAAATTTGTCATAAGGAAATACATTATGGGCTTTGTCTAATACATGTTTAGTTGCTCCACCTACAAATCCAACTCCTATTATTCCAACTTTCATTGAAGTAGAAATTATAAATTACAATTTTTAAACTTATGTGAGATAAAAGAAATATTATTCTCCTTCAAAATCTACTAGTTTATAGATAGAATGACCATTTAATTTGTCTCTTCCGTTTAAATCTGGAAGCTCAACAACGCATCCAAATTCAACTAATTTAGCCCCTCTTTTCTCTATTAATTCTGTTGATGCTTTAGCTGTTCCTCCAGTTGCTAATAAATCATCTATTAAAATAACTCTATCTCCTTCCTTTAAAGCGTCTAGATGTATCTCTAATTTATCTATTCCATACTCTAACTCATATTCAATAGAATCCACATTTGAAGGAAGTTTTCCAGGTTTTCTAATTGGAATAAAACCTTTATTTAATTTATGAGCTATTGCTCCACCTAAAATAAAACCTCTGCTTTCAATTCCAACAACATAATCAAAATTCTCATTTTTATACCTCTTAACAAATTGATCTATAACATAATTAAAGCCAATAGGATTTTTTAGTAAAGTTGTAACGTCTCTAAACATAATTCCTTCTTTTGGAAAATTAGGAATGGTCCTTATCATAGATTTTATATCCATTTTAACTTTTTCTATACTTCTCAGTCTCAAGATTATATATCTTAATTACTGCTACTAACACTCCCAATAAAACAGGACCTAATATCAATCCTATAAAACCAAATAATTTTAACCCCCCTAACACTCCCAATAATACAACTATAGGATGTATTCTTGTTCTAGCACTTATTAATTTAGGTCTTAAAATATTGTCTATTAAACTTATTATCACTACTCCATATACTATTAATCCAATTCCATTAAAATAATCTCCACTAAATAATTTAACTAATGCTGCTGGAAACCAAACTATAGATGCTCCAAAATAAGGGAACATTGCAGTTATTGTCATTACTAATCCCCAAATTATAGGATTTTCAATTCTAAATATAAACAACCCTATAGTCCCAATAATCCCTTGTGCTATTGCTGCTACAATAACTCCATAAATTGTAGCTTGCATAAACTCATTAAATTTGTTTATTATCTTTTCACTATGATCTTTTTTTAATAGTAGATTTTCTTTAAATTTACCAACTAAACTTTCTCCTTCTTTAAACAAATAATACATTGTAAAAAATATTATGAATAAACTAATTGCTTTTTGAGGAATCGTTAAAGCAATATCAGATAATGATGTTAAAATAAAATTTAATCCTCTATTAACTATCTCTTTAAAATATAAATTTAAATCAATATTCTCCCCTAAAACTCCTGATAACATAGTAGACAATTCTTTTATGTCTGCTTTCTTAAAAGTATGATATAATGTAACTGATTCATTTATCAATAAATTTGTTATGAAAGACAAAAAAATTAAAGTTACGATTGTTATTATTAATATTAAAATAAAAGATCTTAATGATTTATTCCTAATAATGTTTTCAGATTTGGCATATAAAGGATAGAATATATAAGTTAATACAAAAGCAGTTAATATTGCTGTTATGAATGGTTGAACTAATACAAAAGAAACTATAATTATTGATGATACTACAATAAAAAGAAATAATTTATTGTAGTCTAAACTCAGATTCTTCATAATAATCTTTTAAGTATATAAAATATTTAAGCTTAACTATTATCAATTATAAAATTAGCAGCATCTAACAAATCTTTAGTTATATAATCAGCTAATCTTTCCTTATTTTTGATTCCCAAAAATATGGTTCTACATCCAGCATTCTTTCCAGCCTCAACATCAGACAATTTATCTCCAATCATCCAACTTTGTTTTAGACTTATGTTATGTTCTTTAGCACCTTTTAGAATATTTCCTGGATTTGGTTTCCTACAATCACAATTTTCTCCTGATTTATGTGGACAAAAGTAGATTCCTGTAAATTCTACTCCTTCATTCTTTAATTGAGAAACTAAATATTCTGTAAATCTATAATAATCTTCTTTTGTGAATACATTTCTTCCAATTCCCGATTGATTTGTTATAATTATTAGCTTATAATCTTTATCAATAAATAATTTTAATGCTTCAATAACATTTGGTCTTAATTCAAAGTCTTCTACTCTATAAACATCTATTTTATCTACATTTATTGTATCATCTCTATCAAGAAATATTGCTTTATTCATTTTTTATTTTCTCAATCAATTTTGAAGTAGACATTCCTTCTTTTAGTTTTATGATATGTATTTTTCCACCATATTTTTTAACAATGGGAGACTCAATACAATCTTCTCCATATTCTGATCCATTAACATGAATATTTGGCTTGATGGATTCAACAAATTTCAAACAATCTGTTTTATTAAATATTGTAACAAAATCAACACATTCAAATCCTGCTAACAACTTTGCTCTATTTTTTTCATTGTTGTAGGGTCTTTTTTCAAAATCTTCATTATTCATTAATCTTTTCCATTCCCTAACTGAATCATCAGAATTAACTCCAACAATTAAAATATCTCCTTGTTTTTTAGCTTCTTCTAAAATATATAAATGTCCGATGTGTATGATATCAAAACTACCATTTATTGTAACTATAGTTTTTCCTTTAGCTTTTAATTCATCTACTAATTTAGAAATTTCTTCTCTAGACTTAATTTTACTTATCATTTTTCATTGATTTTTCAATTTCAATAGTAGTTGCAGTTGATGTGCCAAATTTATTTACAACTATTCCTGCAGCATAATTTGCTAAGGTGATTGCCTCTTCCATATTTGCTCCAGAGGATAAAGCTAAAGTTAAGATAGATATCACTGTATCTCCTGCTCCAGAAACATCATAAACTTCTCTAGCTTTAGTTGGAAAATGTTTAACTTCATCACTAAAAAGGATCATTCCTCTTGGACCTCTTGTGATCAATAAATCAGAATCAAATTTTTCTCTTAATTTATTTCCAACTTTATTAATATTATCTTCTTCTTTTCCAAAAACCTCTGCCATTTGACTTGCTTCTTCATAATTTGGGGTGATTAAATTAACTCCTTTGTACAACTCTTTATTTTCAGGTTTAGGATCTACAACTAAATATTTATTTTTATCCTTGCATAATCTGATTAATTCATCCATAACTTTTTTGTTGATTAATCCTTTTCCATAATCTGAAACTATTACAGAATCAATTTCTGGAACTATTTGTTTTATTTTTTTAATAGCTTCTTCTTCAATCTCTTCATTTATTGTATCCTTAACATCATAATCTATTCTCAATAATTGCTGATTATTTGCAACTACTCTTTCTTTTAGTATAGTTCTTCTATTTGCATCTTTAATTAATAAATCTGTTCTAATTTTTCTAGAATTTAATTTGTTTAATAATATTTCAGCATGTGTATCTTCTCCTATGACTCCAATTATAGAAACTTTAACACCTAAACTAGCTAAATTATTAGCTGCATTAGCTGCACCTCCAGGAACATAATTTTCCCATCCTACATCTACTAGAGGAATAGGTGCTTCAGGAGAGACTCTAGAAACATCTCCAAAAACATATTTATCTAATATGATGTCTCCAACTACTAAAACTTTTTTTTCTTTAAATTTACTCATAATTTTAATTAAATTTTCTTTCATAATTCTAATTCATCTAAATTTATTTTTTCGCTCTCTGTTTTTCTATATGTATCTTCATCTTGATGTTGGGTTGAAAACTCAAATATTTCAGAATTTTCTAATCCAGTAAATCTATGCCATTGTTCTGGAACTAAATGTTGTATATCTCCTTCTTGCATTATCCATTTTTTATCTTCTAATTCCATTAATACTCTTCCAGATTGGATGTAAAATGTTTCTTCTTTAATTTTATGTTTGTGCATACTCCCTCTAAATCCTTTTTTTAATATTAATTTTTTACCACAATACTTCTCATTATTTATAATCCAATGTTCTTCACCCCACATTTTAGGAACTATTTTCATGATATATCAAGTATAAAATATAGAATTTTTAAGCTTTTCTACAATAATTCTGAATCTTTCTAGAACATTCTTTAGAAGATAATTTTGAAGTATTGATGATTAAACTTCTTTTATAAGGATAAACTAATTCATCATCATATTTTTTTAGCCATTCCATCAACTTTTTATTAGTTGTTATTTTATCAAATTTTTTCCTAGATTTGTTATATGCTCTTTTATTCAATTTATTAAAATCACAATTAAGTTTGATAAGATAAACTTTTCCTTTATTTTCTTCTACAATCTTAATAACTTTTTTTATAAGCTCATTCTCTTGACTGTATATGCTAATGTGATTATTAGTCCATTAACATTTTCTTTAACAGCTTCTTTTATCAAATCTAATCTTATTTTTTTACAAAAAGACCAAAATAATTTTGATTTAGAATCAAGAATTGAAGATACTAAATCTATTACTAAATGATTATGAAACAATTTATATCTTGTTATTTTTTCTATTTTTTTAGCAATAGTTAATTTTCCTGATGCGGGAGGTCCATAAATTAATAATAATTTCATAAAATATTAATATAAACAGTATTTTTAAATTTATATAATTGATTTTTTCTTCAAAATAACACTCTATTAAACAGACACATTTAAATACCATTTTTTTATTAGCTAAAGAATGGATAAAATAGTAATTGGCGTCATAGAAAAAGTAAAAATTAAAGGTAAAACTACAATAGAAATGCTGGCTAAGATAGATACTGGAGCCCAACATAACTCAATTAGTATGAAATTAGCATCAGAACTTAAATTAGGCCCAGTAGTAAGAACAGCTATAATTAAGAACGCGCATGGAAAAGCAGTTCGTCCAGTAGTAAAAGCAGTTATAGAAATAAAAGGGGAAAAAATAGAATCAGAGTTTAACTTATCAAATAGAGAAAATATGAAATATCCTATATTAATTGGAATGAGTGTGTTAAAAAATGGATTTTTAATAGATCCTTCTCAAGATAATTCAAAAGATGAAACTAGCAATAATAAGTCTTAAAGGAGAAAGTAGTTCTAAGATAGCAGATGAAGCTAAAGAATTGTTTAAAGTAGTTGATAGATTAGACATTAGAAAGATAGAAGTCCATGCTACCTCAAAAGGATTAAATGTTTTGTATGAAGGAAAATCTATAGAAAAATATGATTGTATCTATGTAAGAGGGTCTCATAAATATTTATTGTTACAAAGAACACTAACAGAAGCTCTAAATAAAGAAGCTTATATGCCAATACAACCAAGTGCTTTTACTATAGGTCATGATAAATTCTTAACATTAGCTGAATTACAAAAAAATAAAGTACCAATTCCAACTACATATTTAGCAGCAACTGTAGGTAGTGCAAAAAAAATATTATCAAAAATAAATTTTCCAATTATTATGAAATTATCTTCAGGAACACAAGGAAAAGGAGTTATGTCTGCTGATTCTCTACAATCTGCTAATTCTATATTAGATACATTAGAAGTTTTCAAACAACCATACATAATTGAAGAATACATAGAGACAAATGCAACAGACATTAGATTAATAGTAGCAGGAGATAAAATAATTGGGGCAATGAAAAGAAAAGCTACTTCTGAAGAGATGAGAGCTAATATACATATGGGTGCTATTGGATCTAATTTTGTTCCTAGTCTAGAGATTGAAGAAATCTCACTTAAAGCTGCAAAAGCAATAAAATCAGATATATGTGCTGTTGATATACTAGAAGGATTAAAACCAATGGTAATAGAAGTAAATTTATCTCCAGGGTTAGAAGGAATAACAAAAGCAACTGGAAAGAACATTCCAAAGTTAATAGCTAAATTTTTATATGAAAAAACTAAAAAATTTAAATCTTCTAAAACAACTAAAGATTATAATGATGTATTAAAAGAGATAGATAATGGAAAAGAAATTATAACTAACTTAAACATAAAAACTGGTAAGATAAGGCTCCCTGAAATCATAACTAAAACAACAAGGTTTAAAGATGATGATGAAGTCTCAATAAGTATAGATAAAGGTAAAATTATTGTGAAAAAAATCAATGATTAATCTTATATATTTTTCTCTTATATATTCTAGACATGATAAAATACATATTGATGACGTTATTAATGAGTTCTTTAGTTAGTGCTACTACTGAAACTATTAATTTGGATATTGGTGAAAGTTTTGTAATAAGAGATAAAAACATCACTTTAGTTAATATTAATGAAGATGATGAAAAAGTGGTAGTTTGTGTAAATAATAAAAGAGCAATAGTTGAAGATAATGAAGGTGAGAAATTAGTTAATGGAGTTTATGTTGAAGTTAAAAGCGTAGATAGAGAAGATGCTAGACTAAAAATAGAGAGAGATTGTGATGACAATGATTGTGAATGTGAAAGTGATTGTAGTAATAATTTATGTGTTACTAAGAAAGAAGGGACAACACAAGAAACTCAAAATATTGAAGAGATTAAAGATATAAAAGATAATATTAATCAAGAAGATGAAGAAATAATAGTAATAAGAAACACTCAATCTCAATCTAATAATGGATTATTAATTTTAGGAATATTCATTCTTTTAGTGATTATTATCTTTATAATTATAAAAAGAAAAAAATAATTATTTTTTTTCTAACTTTCTTTTATATGTTTCTGCATGTTCTTCACTACAGAATCTATAGAGCTCACCCTTAAGTTCTTCTTCAATAAAATCATCTGATAAAATTTTCAAACATAAAGAACATTTAGCTAGTCTATCACCTGCATCATAACCTTGCATAAATCCTTGTTCTACTTCATCTATCTCATCATCTTCAATAGATTCTTCTCTTCCTTCTTCAGAATACACATCTCTTAGCTCTTTATCTTCGTTTTCAACTGTTTCTTCAATAAATTCTTCTTCTTCCATAAAAAATGAATTATCAAAATATTTAAAAAGATTTTTATTCTTAATAGATTATATGAACATTGCAATATTATTTAGTGGTGGAAAGGATTCAATTAATGCAGTCCAATTAGCAAAACAAAAAGGTTGGAATATTAAATATTTATTATCTGTTAAGCCAAGTAGAACAGATTGTTACTTATTTCATTTCGCTACAGTAGAACACACAAAAGAAATTGCTAAAATTTTAGGTTATAGCCATATCTTAGTTGATTGTGATGTAGCTGATCCTCAAAAAGAAGCAGATATTGTTAAAGAAGTTGTAACTAAAAATCCGGTTGATGCTGTTGTTTTAGGAGGTATTGGATTACAAGAAACTCAACTAAAAGTTATTAGAGATACTTTATTTCCATTAGGTATTGAAGTATTTGCTTCCCATAAAGATGAAAATCACGAATCTTTAATGAGAAAACTAATAAAAGATAACTATGAGATCATAATAACTCAAGTAGCTTCAGATGGAATGAGTAAATGGTTAGGTAAAAAATTAACAAAAGATAACTTTGAAGAACTAAAAAAAGATTCAATTAAGTATGGATTTCATGTTGGATTTGAGGGTGGATATGCTGACACATTTGTTGTTAATGGTCCTATATTCAAAAAAAGATTTGAAGTTTTAGACACTGAAAAAGTTATGGATACTGAAGAAAGTGGTTATGTAATCATTAAAGATTATATAATTAAAGATAAAAAAAGTAGAATAACTCAAATTTCTAAATAATCAATCCTCAACAATTGATAAACTAGGATCTTCTAAATATTTTTTTAGTTCATTCATAAATCTAGATGTGGTTGCACCATCAAATATTCTATGATCAAATGTAACAGATATTGGTAGAATTTTTCTTATTACTATTTTTCCATCTACTACTCTAGGAATATCTTTAGCTCTTCCTAATCCTAAAATAGCTGCTTCAGGATAATTAACAATAGGGGTTCCATAACTCCCACCTATACTTCCATAATTTGTTATTGTAAATGTTCCACCTTTTAAATCTCCTAAATCAACTTTTCTTTCTTTTGTTTTGTCAGCTAACTCTTTTATTTCTTTAGCTAAATCTAATATTCCTTTTTGATCAACCCCTTTTACTACAGGAACAATCAATCCATTTTCAGTATCAACTGCTATCCCAAAATTATAATATTTTTTTATGATAATCTCTTCTCCTTGTATTGAAGAATTAACTATAGGATATGACTTTATTGCATGTATTAATGCTTTTATTATATATGGCAAGAAAGTTAGTTTAATCCCTTTTTTCTCTGCTACTTCTTTTTGTACTTTTCTTACATCACTTAATTCAGTAATGTCTATTTCATCCATGGAAGTAACATGGGCAACTTCATTAACTGCCCTCATCATATTATCAGCAATAGTTTTTCTTATTCCTTTTAATGGAATTCTATCTACATAGCCATATAAATCATATTTCTTTGTAACTTTAATCTCTTTTTTCTCTTCAATCTCTACTGGAACTTCTCCTTTAGATGCTTTTTTGATATCTTCTTCTACAACTCTTCCACCTTGTCCAGTTCCTTCTAAAGTAGAAATATCAACATTTAATTCTTTAGCTAATTTTCTTATAGAAGGTGTTGCTAAAACTTTCTTTTTTTCTTTTGTTTCTTTTTTTGTTTCTTCAACTTTAAATTCTTCATCTGATTCTTCTAAATCTCCAACAACAGAGGTAGTCTTTCTTTTTTCTTTCTTAGGCTCTTCTTTTATTTCTTCTTTTACTTCCTTCTTTTCTTCAATTTTTTTCTCTTTAGTTTCTTCAACTTTCTCTCCTTCTTCCCCTATTACAGCTAATGTTTCTCCAACTTTAACAGTTTCTCCTTCTTTAAAGTTTAATTTTAAAATTTTACCAGATTTAGGACTTGGAATATCCACAACAGCTTTATCAGTCTCAACTTTAGCTATTGGATCATGTTCTTTTATATCATCCCCTTCTTTAACAATCCATTCTACTAATTCACCTTCAGCTATTCCTTCACCAACATCTGGAAACTTAAACTCATATGCCATGATAATCGACCTCTTTTTTATTGAATACTTCAGCAAATCTATAAACCAATTTATCTTTAACTTCTTGTAAAACTAATTCTCTACCTAAAATTGTTTGCATACTAATAGGTGGAGTTTTACTTACTGGAAATCCACAAGGATCTATTAATTCAGTGTAAGGAATATTATGAGAATTATTAACATTTAATGCAAATCCATGATGGGTATAAATCCATTCTCCTCTAGTTTCAGTTCCTATACCTTTAGTACAAAGGACTTTGTATTTACCATCTTGATTATACCATGTTGCCCTATATGGTTTATCAGTTTTTGGATTCATAGTATCTACTCTTGTGATTAGAATGTTAAAATCTTTAGCAGTTCTTATCATAACTTCTTCAAAAGATATCATAAGTTCACGTATACTAGGTCGTCTCCATTTCATTATCGTATATCCAACAATTTGACCAGGACCTAAAAAAGCTGCTCCACCCCCTCTCTCAGTTTTCTCATGAAAATCTATATTATACTTACTTAATTCAGCCTTATCAACTTTTAATTTATTCCATCCATTATTACTTATTCCAAATGTAATTGTTGGTGGATGTTCCACTAATATTAAAGTATCAGATGTTTCTCCATCTATTCTTCTTTGAAGTTCTTTTTTTTGTCGTTCCCATGATTCTTCATAAGATATATTCCCTAAATCTATCACATCTAATCTATTTTCCAAATTCATTCCCTCACACCTAATAATATACAATAAAAACTTTTTTAAGTATAAAAATGTTATCTTAAACATGCCTGATTTTAAAACACATTATGCAACTATAATGATAACTTTACTTTTTGTATTAGGATTCTTTTGGTTTTTACAAAATCCGAGAAGTTTAGAAACAGATAGTGGATTAGAAGATATTACTGGAATGGATATTTCTGAAATTTTGTTAGATAGTATAACTTCTTCTAAAGAAGATAATAATGAGATTATGAAGAATGCTGAAAGGATAGTCTTTGATTATTTGATTAGTAATAATATAGATGGAGATATTCAAAAATCTTCTAAAGAAGATGAATTGTTTAGAATAGAAGTAGATCTATTTAATTCTGAATTTGATGTTGTATTTGATTTAGATAGTGGTGGAAATATAAAATGTTTTCAAAGATTCAATGATAAAAAATGTTATGATAACTTCGATGATCTTAACATAAGATTTTTATCTATGTCCTAAATTTACATTCTTTTCACTTGACTAAACACATTTATATAATATAAAATCTTAGATATTTTATCAATAAAATCAATTCTAACACATAAACTTAAGACAATGGAAATCGAAGCCTCCACCTCTTCAATAATAAGTCATATAGAAGAGATTGTAGCTCTTCTAGAAAGAAACCCAAATGCTACAGAAGGAGATCGTATTTATGTTGAAACTCAAATTAAAAATCTTCCTGAGAGACTACAGGGAGAATATTTAGAAAGAGTTGAGGTAATAACATATTAAAAACTCATAACTTTATCTATAGCTTTTTTTATTCTATCAATATTTGGCATGTAATACTTTTCTAATTTAGGAAGAGGGACTACAATATCGTATCCAGTTACTCTTTGTATAGGTGCTTCTAAACTTAATAATTCTTTTTCATTTATTAAGGCTATTATCTCAGAAGCTAATCCTAAAGTCTTTGGGGCTTCATGAACAATAATACATCTTCCTGTCCTAGAAACAGAATTTAAGATAGCTTTAGTGTCTAATGGCTTTAATGTTCTTAAATCAATTACTTCTATATTATATTTAGAATCTTTAATTGCTTTTAGTGTTTCTCTAACCCAAGATCCATAAGTTATAATTGTTAAGTCTTCTCCTTGTTTAATTATATTAGCTTTTCCTAATGGAATTGTATATTCTTTTTCTGGAACTTCTTCTTTAAATGCTCTATAAATTTTCTTAGGTTCAAAAAATATAACAGGATCAGGGTCTCTTATTGCACTTATTAATAATCCTTTAGCATCATAAGGTCTAGAAGGAATCACAACTTTTAATCCAGGTGTGTGTATAAAATAAGTTTCTGGAGAATCTGAATGATGTTCTAATGCTTTAATGCCTCCACCAAAAGGACTTCTTACTACAAGTGGAACATTAAACATTCCTCTTGATCTATTTCTGATTCTAGAAGCATGACTTATTATTTGATCTAAAGCAGGCATTAAAAATCCTTCAAATTGTATTTCTGGAATTGGTTTTAATCCATTTAATGCTAACCCTATAGATGATCCAACAATACCTGATTCAGCTAAAGGGGTATCAAAAACTCTATCTTTATATTTTTGAAACAATCCTTCTGTAACTCTAAAAACCCCTCCATCTATGCCTACATCCTCTCCTAATAGAACAATAGACTTATCTTTCTCCATTTCTTGGCTTAATGCCATATTTATTGCTTGAACTAAATTAGCTTTCATTTTTCATTTTGTTGTTCTTTTAGATTATCAGTTAATTCTGAATACATATAATTGAATATTTCTTCTCTCTTTGGAGCTTCTAAAGATTCCATTTTTTTAACAGCTTCATCAATCTCTTCATTAAACTTTTTATCTAATTCATCTTCATAATCTTGAGCCCATAATTTTTTACTAGACATATAGTTTCTTAACCTATCAATAGGATCTTTTTTCTTCCATTGATTAACCTCTCTATCTGTTCTATATTTTTTAGAATCATCAGATGTAGTATGATCTCCTCTTCTATAAGTTAAAGCTTCAATTAATGTAGGCTTGCCTTTCTTTGCTCTTTCTAAAGCTTCTTTTGTTGCCCTATACATTGCAAAAACATCATTACCATCTACTCTTATTCCATACATCCCATAAGCAATTGCTTTTTGTGCGATAGTTTGTGCTTTAGTTTGTTTGTTAACAGGAAGAGAGATAGCATATTGATTATTTTGACAAATAAAAACTAAAGGAACTTCAAAAACAGAAGCAAAATTCATAGCTTCATGAAAATCTCCTTCTGATGTTGCTCCATCTCCAAAATAAGTTATAACTGCTCTTGATTCTTTTTTTATTTTACAAGCCCAGGAATAACCCATGGCATGTAACATATGTGAACCAACAGGAATAGAAACTGTAAAAATATTAGCATCTTTAGTAAATTTCATACCTCTTTCATCACCTTTCCAATAAGCTAAGTATTGATCTATAGGAATGTTTCTTGATAAATAAACCCCTTGTTCTCTAAAACTTGGAAAAACAAAATCTTCTTTTCCTAAAGCAAAAGCACTTCCAATATGTGTTGCTTCTTGTCCTAAACAAGATGCATAAGTTCCTAAACGACCTTCTCTTTGTAATTTCAAAGCTTTCTCATCAAGTATTCTTGTTAATTTCATTAACTCAAACATTTTTTTAATATTTTCACCATTTAACTTTGGCATTAATTTAGAATCAACTTTTCCTTTCTCATCTAATACACTTAGAAATTCTACATTAAATTGATGTATCACCTCTTTAGGCATTTTATTTAGAAGCCCATTTCTTTAGTTCTTCATAACTAACTGAACCACATATCCACTTTTTATTCTCTTCATTAAAGAAAAAAGGAACACCACCACACTTTCCATTATCTAATGCTTCCATATTTTTTTTATTTGTTTCATTGTGCCACACTTCTAATACTTTAACTTTAACTTTTGTCTCTTTTTCTAATTTTTTAACTAATGGATCCATCTCATGACAATGTGGACATTCTTTACCTGTAAACATGATTAAAGCCATATTTATCACCTCTTATCTTTTTTAATAATATAATTTGCTTGTTTTTAAATTTAATGCTTAACATTAACAAAACCTATATAAATAAAGATATACAATTAATTATTAATGGTATTGGAGTCATTAATTGGACCAGTCAAAGCAGAGAAAAAATTTTGGGAACTTTTCTTTTTTGGTGTTTTATATTCATCCATTGCTGTTATTTTAGCATTATGGATCTTTAAAGATCAATCCAGTTTAATTGTTGTTTTTCTAACAGTTTTAGCTACAGTCCCTTTAATGTATAGAACAATCAAATTTGAAGAAAAAAAAGATTTGAAAATACAAAATGAAGTTAGTTTATTAAAAGCACATAGTAGGGCATTAGCGTTCTTTATGTTTTTATTTATGGGAATAACAATTGCATTTTCATTATGGTATACATTCCTTCCAGAGGAATTAGTTAACACATTATTTTCTACCCAAGTTAAAACAATAGAATCAATAAACGCTCAAATCTTAAGAACTGGAATATCAAGTTTAACAATAGCTCAAGATTTTTATATGCAAATATTATCAAATAACTTTAAAGTTTTATTATTTAGTATATTCTTTTCTTTCTTTTATGGGGCAGGTGCAATTTTTATATTAACATGGAATGCATCAGTAATAGCAAGTGCTATTGGGATATTTATTAGGAGAAATTTAAGTGAGTTAGCTACTAGTTTTGGTTTGGGAAATATTGCTAGTTACTTCCAAGTATTCTCAATTGGAACTTTAAGATACATGACCCATGGTACATTTGAGATATTAGCTTATTTTATTGGAGGATTGGCAGGAGGATTAATCTCTGTAGCAATAATAAGACATAACATTGATAGTAAAGAATTTAGGCATGTTTTAATTGATTCAATAGATTTAACATTATTAGCAGTAGCAATACTAGTTGTAGCAGCTTTTGTTGAAGTGTATATAACTCCCTCTTTATTTTAAAGGTAAAATTTTTAAACACAATATATTAATTATTATCAATGAAATCTTCAATAATAAGAAAAGAAAAAATACCATTCTATAAAAATAAAAAGATACTAACTGGATCTATAGGATTGTTTATTATAGGAACTATGGTTTTTAGTATATTTGGTTATAGTAGCACACAGCATAGTAGGTCAGGAGATTCTAATTATTATGATTATGATGGTTATAGATTTGTAGCAACAAATCAAGGATGGTTAACACATCTAGGAGAAAATCCTATTTCATTTTATTTTGGCCCTAGAGAGCTAGAATATTTTAATCCAGAAATTGATTTTAAAATAAATAATTTAGATTATTTAGATAAAATTTATGTAAGTTTGCATCCTAATGAAAATTTGCATCCTGCTGCCCAAGAGTTTACTAGATTTATTAATTTCGGGAATAACTATGTTATTGCTTGTTCAGAAGATGGACAAGGATGTGAAGATATTCCTATTAAAACATGTGAAGATGCAACTAATACTATTGGAGTGATAGAATTTAATTTTTCAAATGAAACAAAGATTATAACAGACAATACATGTGTAAAAGTTGAAGGATCACAACAATCTATAATCATGTTAACAAATAAAATTGTTTTAACTGAATTAGGAATAATGAAATGAAAAAAATATTAGTATTATTAATTTTAAGTATATTTTTTATATCAAGTTGTACTTTCTTTACTTCTGCTCCAGGAACTTATAAATATGGAGAATATGAAGTTACAAGAACTAGACAAGGAGGTTATGCAGGATATTTAACAACCGTTTATATTAATGATAATACTAATCCAACACAAATAAACACAAGACATGACCCTCAAAGTTTAGAGAACATTAAAGTTGGAAAAAATGTTAGAGAGTCACTATTAACTAAAAAAGAATTATTTTTACATATTAATGATGAAAATTTAACTGGACTTACTACAGTAGCTGGATTAGAATTTAATAATTTAATAGAAAGATTTTATAGCATCCCAGTAAGATATGAAGAAAATAAGTATGATTGTAGTCATAATTTAGATAATAGGATAGGTATAGTTAAATTACAATTAGGAGATGAAACTAAAGTATTTGTTGAAGATAGTTGTGTGGTTTTACAAGGGCAAACTGAAAAAGATCTAGTTAGAGCAGCTGATAGAACAATATTTTTCTTATTAGGAATAATGGAAGAGTAATATTTAATAATGCTTTCTTATTCTTATAAATGTGAAAGATCCAATATCTAAAGAACTATATGATTTATTAGCATGTCCAATATGTAAATCAAATATTATATATAATAAAGATAAAACATCTTTAATATGTAAAAAATGTGATAAAAATTATCCAATAAAAGAAGGAATCCCTTTATTATTACCTTAAGCCGAGATTCTATAACATTATTTAAATTTCTTATTTTGTTTAATTAAAGTCTGTGTTGTTAATATTTACAATTCTTTTCCCAGCTTTTTAGAGAAGTTCCATGATTCAGATACTAAACTTCTTAAAATTGGAGGGATACCTAACTATCATGGTTTAGAGACTAGAGAATTAATGGCTGGATTTTTAGAGTCACCTTTACCTAATCTTATTAAGATAGCTAATCAGGTGGATAAAAAAGGAGAGCTTACTTTATTAGCTAAAAATTATAGGGAACTTGCTCAGATAGCATTTGATGCAAATTTTAAAGCTATGTCTCCATCTGATTATAAAAATTTCATTAAGTCAACTGAAGGGATAGAATGTGAAGATGAAGCTTGTATTGAGTTTAGATGTTTAACTTACAAATATGCTTGTTGTGTTAATTTTCTAGAGTCTAATAATTGTCAACAAAAAAAAGAAGAAGTAGATTAATTTTATTTTATAAAAATATTTGGGACTGGGCGTTCTACATTCCATAAATCCTTTTTATTAAGTTGTTTAAATAACAAATCTTATATATAAAAAGTTTGTAGTCCATTAAGGGCCACAATTACGCCGAGATCGCATAATCTGGTATTGCACTGGCCTTGAGAGCCAGGCCCTTCGGGGCATCTGGGTTCGAATCCCAGTCTCGGCGTTCTACAATTAACAGATTAAATAATAAAAATTCTCTCAATAATAACATCATTTACAGGCCTATCTGCACCATCTACTTGAGTTTTTCCAATATTCTCTAATATCTCCTCTCCTTTAGTTATTTGACCAAAAATAGCATGTTTATCATCTAACCAAGGTGTTGGAACTAAAGTTATGAAAAATTGACTACTTCCAGTATCTGGACCTTTGTTAGCCATTGATAACAATCCTTTCTTATCATGTCTTAGTTCATTAGTAAATTCATCTTTTATTACATATCCAGGACCACCAGTACCCCATCTATCTTTTTGATTAATATCTTTACTTAAAGGATCACCCATTTGAATCATAAAATCCTTTATAACTCTATGAAATCTTTGTCCATTATAGAATCCTTGTTCTATCAATTTTTTAAAATTTTGAGTAGTTTCAGGAACTAATTCGTCAAACAACTCAAATTCCATCTCTCCTAGATTAGTTTCAATCTTTACTTTAGTATTATTCATCTTATTTATGTTATCACAACCACTAATTAAAATTAAAGTTATAAAAAATAACATTAATATAACTTTTTTCATTTTACAACATTAAAATATGTTATATAAAAAGCTATTTATTATTAAAAATTTACCAAAAAAATCTTCTTGTTTTTCTTTTTATATATCTTCTATTCCAGACTAAAAGAAATAAAACAACAAGGCCAATTAATGTTAATATCCAATTATTTGCTAATTTATTTATTACTCTAGGCCTTCCAGTTGTTAATCCTGTTATTTCTTCTAATCCTTTATCTCCTTCTTCCTCAGCAATTTCTTCTTCAATTACCTCTTCCTTCATTATCTCTTCAGCCTCTTCTTTAATTTCTTCTTCCACTTCTTTTTCTTGTTCCTCTTTTATTTCTATTGGTTCTTCTACAATAACCTCTTCATCTATTTCTTTAACCTCTTCTAAATCTCTTCCAAAAATCTCTTCTGAGAACAATCTTGATAAAAATCCCAGAATAGGATTTTCTTCTTTTTCTTCTACATTCTCTCTCTTTGTTAATCCAAATAATACAATTTTATCTGTCTTATCATCTTCTTTTTTATGTTCTAAAGTAAGAGTAACTTCTTTATCATTTATACTACTTAATCTTAAGATCATATCTTCAAGACTATCTCTATCAAAATCTAATCTAATGGCATTTTTTGATCCTAAATTAAGATATTGAGGGGTCTCAGCATCTTGTATAAATACTGTTAATCTAATAAAATTCCTATCTATTTCTACTTCTCTAATCATAACTTTATGTTCCTTTTCAATTAACTCATAATCTATCTCTCCTTCTTTATATTTATCAACATCATATTCTCTAAAAGGGACTACAAATCTAACTACATCTCTTTCATTAATTGTGGTTTTTATTGTACTTTCTTTAGAAAAGTCTAAATCATGAACTTTTCCTGCAAAAACTAGATTTATACTTAATAGAATAAAAAGAGATACATATAACAATCTTACACCATTCATAAATGATAATTAAGATAGATTACTTATAAACATTTAGAAATTATAAAATATATAAATCAATATAAAAAAAGAAAAAGAATTATTTCTTTTGCATAAAGTAGTACACAACTAACAATACTACTATCACTAATATCACTATAATAGTTATTGTTGTTCCATAACCTTTAGCTTCTGTTGGTGTTGGTGCTACTTCATCTACTGTTCCTGTAGTTGTTTCTTCAGCAGCTGCAGCTATCTCTTCTTCTGCTACAATAGCTGCTCCTTCTTCTACTTTAACAATAGATAAGTCTACAACTCCATTATCAACACTATTTAGAGTAACTTCTAAATCATCTAATCCATCATCATTAATATCAACACCTCTTGTCTCTCCTACATTCATCTCAAATGTTTGAGGATCTGAGGATATTGTTATTGTTGCAGATGT
>JASLOB010000023.1 GCA_030745695.1 Candidatus Nanoarchaeia archaeon
AGGATCAAGATTTAGAGGAAGAATTCATTACATGCCTCTAATGAAAAGAATAGGAAACAAAGCATTTTCAAGAGTAATTTCTAAAGTAACAAGATTAAGAATAACAGATGCACAAACTGGATTTAGAGCTTTTACAAAAGATGTAGCTAAATTAGATATAATATCAGATCATACTTATACTCAAGAACAGATTATTAAAGCAGTTCATAATAAGTTTAGAATAAAAGAGATCCCAGTTACTTTTGCTAAAAGAAAATCCGGAAAAAGTAGACTATTAAAAAATCCATTTGAGTATGCTATTAAAGCTTGGATTAATCTATTTAGAATATATAGAGATTATAGACCATTAAAATTCTTTGGATCATTTGGATTATTATTTTTAAGTATTGGATTATTAATAGGATTGTATTTAGTATCTTTATTTATTATAACAGGAAAAGTTGGTCATCTACCCTTAACAATGGTAACTGTATTATCAATATTATTAGGTGTACAAATAATATTCTTTGGGTTTTTAGCTGATATGAAAAAGAGATGATAAAATGGATAATACAAAAAAACAAGAGGATTTTCATGATAAGATCGCATTATATTACAATACTTATGTAAAGAAAGAAATATTTGATTATTATATTTCTGTAAGAGTAAAACAAATACTAAAATCTATTGGCTCTAAAAATTCTAAAAATTTGGTGATGATGGATGGAGCTTGTGGGACAGGAGAGTTAGCATTTTTATTATCTAAACATTTCAAAAAAGTTGTTGGAATGGATCTATCTGAAAACATGATTAATCTTTGTAAATCAAGGTATGAAAATATTACAAATCTAGAATATAAAAAACAAGATATACTTAATTTAAGTTCTTGGAAGAATAAATTTGATTTAATTTGTTGTACTGATTTACATCATTTATGTGGAAAACAGAATGTAAAAAAGTTTTTAGAAACAGCTAAAAAAGCTCTAAAAAAAGATGGGGTCTTGTTTATAACAGATACAAATATGGGGAATTTAATTGTAAGTAGGGTAGTCAATAAAATAAATAAAAAATTTCATGCAGGTAATGAGATTTATTTAACAAAAAAAGAGATTGAATTATTATTAAACAAAACTGGTTATAAAATAACAAACTCTTATTATTTTGGGTTGTGTCCTTCATTCTCTCCTAAATCTTTGATACCTTTTTTTGATAGTTTAGGAAATCTTATTAGTAAAACTCCTTTAGAAAAAGTTAGTGTTAATTTTTATATAATAGCAAATAGTAGATAGTAACACTTAAATATAAAAAATTCAATATTTTTGAATATAGGTGGAAATATGAAAGTACTATTAATCATGCCTTCTATGGATAGTGGATATTGGAGAAGATTAGGGAAAAAAGTAGGTCCTAAATCTGAACCATTAAGTTTAGCATATATAGGGGCTATGTTAAAAAAACATAATCATGAAGTTAAGATTCTAGATTGTGAAGCATTAGATTACTCATTTGAAGAAGTTGAAGACTATTTGAAGAAAAATGAATTTGATGTTGTAGGAATAGCAATGATAACAATAATGTATTCTCAAACAATGACTATATGTAAACTTGTTAAAAAAATGTATCCTAAAGCTAAGATAATTGTTGGAGGGCCTCACCCAAGTGCCCATGGAAATGCTAAGGAAATTTTAGAAACTGAATTTTTAATTGATTATTGTGTTGTTGGAGAGGCAGAAAAAACATTTGTTGAATTACTAAATTTAATAGAAAACAAAAAAGAGGATCATAAAGAACTGTTAAAAGTTAATGGAATCTCTTATAGAAATAATGAAGAAGTTATGATCACAAGACCAAGAGATACAGTTAAAGAATTAGATGAATTCCCAATCCCAGATAGAAGTTTATTAAACATGAGTCTATACAGGCCAACTGTATCATATTATAGAAAACTTCCAGCATATATAATTCTAACTTCTAGAGGTTGTGGTTATAGATGTACTTTCTGTTCTAAAGTATTTGATAAAGAATTTAGATATCATAGTCCAGAAAGAGTAGTTGAAGAGATGAAAATTTTAGTTGAAGAACATGGTGCAAAAGAAATAGTATTTAGAGATGACACTTTTACAATGAAGTTCGATTGGACAAAAGAGGTATGTGAAAAAATAATAGAATCTAATTTGAATAAAAAAGTAAAATGGAGTTGTATGACTAGGGTTAGTTTAGTCAACCCAGAATTATTAAGATTAATGAAAGAAGCAGGATGTTGGGGTATTCATTTTGGTGTTGAATCTGGATCACAAAGATTATTAGATATGATAAAAAAAGATGTAACAATAAAACAAATTAAAGATGCATTTAAATGGTGTAGGGAAATTGGAATTGAATCTAGAGCATTTATGATGATAGGACTTCCAACAGAAACTAGGGATGAAAGTCTAAAAACAATTAATTTTGCTAAAGAATTAGATCCTGATTGGGCACAATTTACAATAACAACCCCTTATCCAGGAACTGAATTGTATGATCAAGTTGTAGAATCTGGAGAATTAAATTCAAAAGAATGGGATAACTATCAAACATGGGGTGGATTCTCAGATCATGAATTAGTGTGGGTTCCAAAAGGAAGAACTTCTGAAGAACTTAAAACATTACAAAGAAAAGCTTTATTTGAATTTTATTTTAGACCAAAAATTATTCTTAGAAAGATAACAAATATCTCTAATTTTGCATTATTTAAGAAATATATTTTAGGTGCAATGGCTTTAGCATCTGGTGGTAGTGGTAGACCTATAGAATAATCAAGTTTTAGTTATTAATTTCTCCATCTCTTTTCTTATTTTTCTTATCTGTTTATCTTGATTATAATTTTCTTCAATATGTTTTCTTCCAGCTTTACTAAATTTCAATCTTAAATTATAGTTATTAGCTAATTTCAACATTTTATTAGATAAATCATTAACATCTCTTTCTTTAACTAAAAATCCTGTTTTGTTGTCTAATACAAGATAAGGAATTCCGGCATGAAAACTAGAGATGCAAGGGATGCCCATTGCTTGTGCTTCCATTAAAACAAATGGTGTTCCTTCTTTATCTCCATCAGAAGCTAATACACTAGGAAGTAAAAATATATCTGCTTTACTAAATTCATCTAATGATAATTTTCTAGTATCTTTAACTCCTCTATTACTAATAAACGTTATATTTTTTTCTAAGTTTAATTTCTTCACTTGTAATTTTAATGAATCTTCTAATGAACCATCACCTAAAATTCTCAATTCAAAATTATTATTTTTTAAAATTTTATTAAATGCATTAATCATATATTTTATTCCTTTTTTTTCTATTAATCTACCAATAAATAAGAATGTAATTTTTTTAGATTTCTTTGGTTTTCTATAGTTAAAATTACTTAGATTTATTCCTATATTAATATCTTTTACTTTTAATTTATCACATCCAATTTTTAATAGATCTTTAGACATATCTGGACTTAAAGTAATGAACAAATCCCCTTCTTTAATTAATAAATTATAAATTCTTTTATGTTTAGCTAAATTATCTACATCTTTTCCCCAAAAAGTTATTATTATTGGAATTTTTTTGTTTAAAATTTTCCTTAAAATAATTCCAATCATCCCTGCAAAGACTAATTGAGAATAAATAATATTATGATTATTATACACTTTAAGAGATTTATACAAAAAACTCAATCCAAAACTTGGTACTTGTAAATACAACAAAGGATTATTCTTCAAATTTATAGCTATTCCACTTCCATATGCAAGTTTTTGTAATCTTCTAGGAAAAACATAAGTAAATCTATATATGTTAATATCATCTCTTTTCTCATTTTTTATTGAATCAATAGTGTCTGGTGCAACGATATCTAGCTCAACATTCCCTTTAATTTTTAGATTTTTAATGGATTCATAAATAAAATTAGCTAAATAATCTCCAACATATCTTGTTAATGATGTCGTTAATACTAATGCTTTTATCTTCATAAAGCCCTCTTTATAGAACAGTATTTAAAATTATCTACAAAACTTTTAAAAATGCTAATTTTAATAAATTAAACAGAAATTAAGGAGATATAAATGAAAATATTAAATTTAGGATGTAACATGGATATAAAAAAAGATATGAATGTTGAATGGGTTAATCTTGATATAAGAAAGTTAAAAGGAGTAGATATAGTTTGTGATTTAGATAAATTCCCTTATCCTATTAAAGATAAAGAATTTGATGAAGTAGTTGCTAATCATGTATTAGAGCATCTTAATAATATTCCTGAGATAATGGATGAGCTACATAGGATATTGAAAGATAGAGGCACTATAAAGATAAGATGTCCTTACTTTAAAAATGAATCCGCTTTCTCAAGTCCTCAACATAAGAGATATATAACAGAAAAATCTTTTGAACATTACTATTATCATCCAAATTCTAAATTTAATTTAATAAAATGAAAATTAGTGGCAAAGAGAAAATATAAAAAATTTATTCCACTAAAATCTCTCTTAAACATGTTTTTATGGAATATTTATGATGAAATCTATTTTGAATTAAGAAAAAGATAATCTATCC
This sequence comes from Candidatus Nanoarchaeia archaeon, assembly GCA_030745695.1. Lineage (GTDB taxonomy): Archaea > Nanobdellota > Nanobdellia > SCGC-AAA011-G17 > JACPNG01 > JACPNE01. The sequence goes on from JASLOB010000023.1 coordinate 4,564, forward strand.
AAAGTCTTAAAAATAAAAAATATTCAATAGGAATATGAAAGCTCTACTATTATTTCCACAAACTGAAACCATTTATGGCTTGCCTAATTACCCACCTTTAGGGTTAGCATATTTATCATCTATACTTAGAAAGAACGATATAGATCATGATATTCTAGACTTAAGATTGTATGATAATTGGAAAGAGCTACTTATCTCAAAACTAAAGAATGATTATGTAATAGCTGGAATGGCATCTACTGTATTTGATCATCCCTCAGCTAAAGAACTAGCTTCTATAATAAAAGAACATAGACCAAAAACTAAAGTTATTGTTGGGGGAGCTCATCCAACACTAGTAAAAGATAAAATATTAAAAAAAGATGAAAATTTTGATTTTGTTCTAGTTGGTGAAGGAGAATTAACATTTAGTGAGTTATGTATTGCATTAAAAGAAAATAAAAAATTAGATGATATAAAAGGTTTAATTTTTAGAGATGATGATAAAATTATTATAAATGAATCAAGGGAATATAATAATAATTTAGATGAATTACCTTTTCCAGAATATGAAAAGTTTGATTTAAAAAAGTATCATGGGGACACTACTATAAAAGGAATTTTGGGAAGAAAAACAATATTTCCAATGTCCACTTCAAGAGGTTGTCCTTACTCATGTACATTTTGTTCTGTTCCTGTGTTTACTGGAAAATTATTTAGAGTAAGAAGCCCAAAGAATGTTGTAGACGAAATGAAAGTTCTAAAAGAAAAATATAATGTGGGAACTATAGATGTATTAGATGATAATTTTTCTATGAATTTAGAAAGAGCAAAACAAATATGCAGATTAATTATAAAAAATAAATTAAATATAAAATGGAGCACTCCAAATGGAATTAGAGCTGATCGTTTAGATGATGAACTAGCAATGTTAATGAAAAAAGCTGGTTGTAGTGAATTAGCAATAGGAATTGAAAGTGTAGATAATGAGGTTCTTAAAAAAATGAAAAAAGGAGAAAACATAGAAGCTATAGAAAGAGGAATTAGTCTTTTAAAAAAATATGATATTAGTATAAAAGGATTTTTTATTATTGGATCAAATGGAGAAACAAAAGAATCTGTATTAAAAATGTTAGATTTTGCTAAAAAACATGAATTCAAAACAGCCAGATTTAACATGTTAATTCCTTATCCTGGAACTGAAATGGCTTCCTTGATTGATGAAAATAAATATTGGACTGTTGATAATCCAGAAGAAGAACTAGTAAAATATACCCATATTGCTGATGAGGTTAGATCAATATATGAAACTCCGAGTCTTAATTCAAAAGATAAAATTGAAGCATATAATATTATTGTAAAAGGATGGGAAGATTATGAATTAAGTAAAAATTGGAAGAAAAGATTTTTATTAAAATTAAGAGAATATAAAATAATTTACAATTTATTAAAAAATTTAAGAAACAGCTTAAAAAATTAACAAAGCATTTAAATAACCATATAAAATTTCTACTTTATGTCAAATTTAGATAAGATAGTTAGTGGAGCTAGCATTGTATTCATAGGTATGATAATATCTAAACTACTTAGTTATGTCTATCGTTTAATTATTGCTAGAATTGGTGTAAGTGAGTATGGTTTGTTCTCATTAGGTTTGGGAATTATTGGAATAATAATAGGAATTTCTTTATTTGGATTACAAAGAGGAGTTTTAAGATATGTTTCATATTATAGAGGTAAAGAAGATCTAGGGAGTGTAAAAGGAGCAATAGTTTACTCATTAAAAATAAGTTTTATGATAAGTTTTGTTTTAGGAATATTATTATTTTTATTATCTGATTTTATTGCATTAAATTATTTTAATAATACAAATTTAAGTTTTATTCTAAAAATATTAGCTATTGTAATTCCAATAAATGTAATAAATGAAGTTTCTTTGCATGCTATATTAGGCTTTCAAAAAATAAAGTATGTAGTAATATCAAAAAATATTATCTTAAATTTAGTAAAAGTTTTATTAACTTTAATTTTATTATATTTTAGTATTAGTATAATTGGAATAGCAGTAGTTTATGTAATCTCTTTTTTAATTTCTTTAATCTTTTCATTATATTTTCTTGAAAGAAAAGTATTTCCTATTATAAGATCTAAAATAAAATCAATTTATGTAGGTAAAGAAATATTTTCTTTTTCATGGCCTCTTGTTTTTAGTAGTTTTGCAATGATGATAATGGGTTGGAGTGATACAATAATGATTGGGTTATTTAAAACAGTTAGAGAGGTTGGATTGTACAACATAGCATTACCAACTGCCCAGATACTCTACACAATACCTCAAGGTTTAGCATTTTTAGTCGTTCCCACATTAACATATCTATTTTCTAAAAAAGATATGAATGAATTTAAATTAGTATATAAATCAACAACTAAATGGATATTTATAATTAACATAATCTTATTCTCTATATTTATATTATTTCCAAAAGAGATAATAACTATATTATTTGGAGCAGAGTATAGTATAGCGAGCTCTTCTTTAGTAATATTAAGTATGGGCTTATTTTTGAACTATTCTTTTATACTAACTAATTATATTCCAACTGTAACAAATAGAACAAAACTAGAATTATTAAATATTTCATCTGGAGCAATATTAAATATTATACTTAATATAATATTAATACCTAAATACGGAATAATAGGAGCAGCAGTGGCCACAAGCATTTCCTTCTTGTTAACTAGTGTTTTATATTTTATAGAAGGATTGTGGATTATAAAAATAAATCCATTAAAATTAAGTTATATAAAAGTTATAATCTCAATTATTATAACTTCTCTTTTAATTAAATTTATTTCTCAAAATTTTATTAATGTAAATAATATAATCAATCTATTAATAATCTCAATATTATTTGTTATACTATATTTTATAATATTAATGATAACTAAAAGTTTTGAAAGAGAAGACAAGGATGTTTTATCAAAGATAATGAAAAAAACAGGATTTAAGATTTCATTTATAGAAAGATTTCTTTAAATATTAATTTTCTTAGCTCTTATAATAATATTATCTCCAATTCTTCTATAATTTATACTATAATCTAAATTTTTAATTATTGTAAAAGCATTATTAAAATAATTTCTGTTGAATAGTCTAGCAATTATTATTTCAAAATAACTAGTTAATGTAGATATGATTGAACCACCTATGTGTAATTTATTAATTCTAAATTTATTTTCTATTAATCTATTAATTTCTTCAAAACTATAATGTTTGTGTATCTCATTTTTAATTATTGGAAATTTTCTTTTTACAATAACATATAATAATTTGTATAAACTTGGCATGGTTATTTTTAGGTTATCTGGATCTAAAAAAGTTAACAATCCTTTATGAGGAACACTCAATATTAACAATCCATCTTTCTTTAACACCCTATAAATTTCATCAATCATCAATTTATCATTATTAACATGTTCTAAAACATCTAAAAGAAGAACTACATCAAACATATTAGCTTTAAATGGAAGTTTTTCAGATTTAATTAATTTAAAATTGATATCTTTATACTTTTTTTTAGCTTCATCAATCAAATCTTTTTTAATATCTACCCCATATACATTTTTAGCTTTATCTTTAAAATGAACAGTAAAATAACCAGAAGCACATCCTACATCTAAAATATTCCCAACTTTATCTGTCCAATTATAAGCAAACTTACTTCTTCCTCTTAAATTATATTTTATAATTTTAGTATTTTTAGCCATTTTTTAGAATTTTTTTCTATGTCATACTTTTCTTCAACTAATTTTCTTCCATTTCTTCCAAATTCTGTTCTTAATTTTTTATTCTTAATCAAAATATTCAATTTATTGTAGAGTTCTTTTTTATTTTTTTGTGGTATTAAAAATCCAACTTTATTATCTTTCATTATTTCTTTTGGACCAACACAATCTGTAGCTATTATGGGTAAACTAGAAGCCATAGCTTCCAATAAACTAATACCAAACCACTCTTCCCATCTTTCAGTTGCATAAGAATTTAATACAAATATATCACTACTTCCATATATTTTATTAAGTTTATTTGTATCTTTTATATATCCTAAATATTTTATAGGAAGTTTATTTTCACTCTTTTTTATTACATTAACTAAAGGACCTTCTCCTGCAAACAAGAATTCCACTTTATCTTTTGGAAATTTAGATGATATCTCTAAAATATCCATTATACCTTTTCCTTCAACTAATCTACCAACATATAATATTCTAATTTTTTTATTTTTTTTATTATCTTTTTTATATAATTTTAAATTAACAGAATGTGGTATTTGTAGAGCATTATATCCTTCAGATTTTAAAACATCACAAGAAGTTTTTGAAACAGTAACTATTTTTACTTTTTTTAAAAATAAATTCCATATCCACTTATTAAAAAAGGGTTTTTCTTCATATCTATTAGTATTCCAATAAGGCCATGAAGTAAAATATATAACATTTTTTCCAAAAATAATTAATAAAAAAGCATAATAAACTCTATTAGAATATACCAAAGTAGAAAATATAATATTTTTATCAAAAAACAACGTTATTGGAGCTATTATACCTTTAATAATATCTTTAAAAGAAGACTCATCTCTTAATATATTTGATTTATCTGTTAACAATTTTCTTACTAATCTAACTATCTTAGAACTATTATTTAATTTTATTAAAATACTTTTTATAACTCTATAAGAAATTTGGTCTATAGTTATATTTTTTGATTTTAGATAATATAAATTCCAATAATAAAAAGTTGCTAATCCAGTATTATAAATCCTAATAAAAACCATTTTTATTAATTTTTATTTTATAACTTCTAACCTATAATGTATCAAATCATATACATTCCAAAAAAAAGAGTTAAATATATACTTAAATGGTAGATATCTTCTAAATCTTCCAGTTGTTATCAATCTATAATCAATTTTAAATCTTACTTTATTTAGACTAGTTCTTACGTCTCTTAAATCTACTTTATCTTTATGGAATCTCTTAGCATCATACCAAAAATATGTAGATTCATCAAAATATTGTTGATGGTCTATATGTCCAAAAGCCCCTCTGCTTTGTATATAAGGTGTGATAATCTCAATAACTGCATTTGGTTTTGATATCTTCCATAACTCTTCTATTGGTTTGATTATACTATCTAAATGTTCCATTACATTATCACAAATTATAAAATCAAATGTATTAGCTTTAAATGGATAAGGAAATTTATTCATATTATGAACTTTGTCTACCCCCTTAGCTGGATATGCATCTAAATTAGTCCATTTAACATTCTTATCTTTAAATATATGAAATCCACAGCCCATATTAAGTGCGGTGCCTCTCTTTACATTTGGTTTGTAATTATGATAGAAATCTACTTTACGAGGTCCAAATCTTAAAGATTTTTTCATTTTCACTACCTAAATAATCCATGTTTTTTAATAGCAACAATAACTTGATTTATATTTATAAGCTTAACGTTGCCTTTATTTTCTATTAGGATACTATTCTTATCTTTGTAACCCCAAACATTACTTAAACTAGTTCCAAATAATGATATTAATTTTGTGTTAACTGCTTTTGCGATATGCATTGGTCCAGAATCTGTAGAAACAAATAATTTAGCTCTTTTTATTAATTCAGTTAATTGTAATAAATCTAACTCTCCTGTTAAATCTAAAACATTAGAATTCATATTATTTTTAATCTCTTCAGTCATCCAACTTTCATTATTAGAACCTGTTAGAATAACATTATATTTTTTTGATAAATAATCTCCTATCTTAGCAAATTTCTTATTGTCATATAACTTTAAAAGTCCACCACTTCCAGGATGTAGAATAACAAAATTTTTTATTTTATTTTTTTTTAATAAATTATCAATAAACTTTTTTTCTTTGTTTGTTGTAAACAACTCTAGTTTCCTATCTTTTGAGTTTATTCCAATAGTTTTTAACAAATTCAAATTTCTATCTATTATATGTAGTTTATCATCATATCTACCCACATGTGTTAATAAAAAATCTCCACCCTTAACATCATAAGCTAATCTATATCTAGAATTGCATAGATAAGCAACAACTATATTTCTTAATTCTCCTCTTAAATCAATAGCTAAATCAAAATTTCTCTTTCTAATATTCTTAAAAAATTTAATGTGTTTAGATAAACTAAAAGTTTTTTTCCCTCTGTACCATAATGGATCATAAACTAAGACTTCATCAACATAAGGACAATTTTCTAGTAGTTCTTTTGTTAAAGATCTAACCATGATAGTAATAGAAGCATTAGGATAAGATTTTCTTAAAGCTCTTAAAGCTGGAACAGAAACTATAACATCTCCAATATGATCTAATCTTATTACTAAAATTTTCTTAATATTTTTTAATAGTTCATTCTTCTTATAATGGAGTAATGTAGCCCCACTTATATCAATAATAGCAGTAGCATATCTATTTCGCTTGTAGTCTAATCTATATTTTGAAAGCATGATAATTACTTAATAATAAGTTTCTTAAAAGTTTCTACTCTATACTAACCATGATATCCTACAAAGAGAATATTGAGGATGTACTAAGATTTTCATCTTGGTATCTAAACTATTATTTATTTAGTTTGAAGAATATATTTAATTGGAAAAGGCTAAGAAATGTAGAGAGTATAATAATTATAGATTTAAAATATATAGGAGATTTAATTATTGATACTCCAATGATTAGAGCTCTAAAAAAAGAGTATCCTAGAGCTAAAATCTCTATTCTAGTTCCAGAGATTATGAAAGATGTATTAAGAGGAAATTCAAATATTCATAATATAATAACAGCTGATTTAAACTCAATAAAAAAATTATCAGAAGAAAAATATGATTTAGGAATTCTATTATATCCAGGAAATAAAAAGATAAGTTATTTTTTAAAAAAAATAGCAAGATATAGAATTGGAATAAGAAGACCAGGAGCATCTGATAAAAAAGGAGATTATTTAGATAGAAAAACTCATCCTTGTTTAAAATGGAAACATAAGGTAGAAGATAATCTAGATGTAATAAAAACAATTGGAATAGAAACAGATAATAAAAAATTAGATTTATATGCAACAAAAAGAATAGACTCTTTTTTTAGAGAAAATAGAATTTCAAAAAAAGATTTTTTAGTTGTTATACATGCTGCTCCACAACATAAATCTCATGAATGGATTCAAGATAGATTTGCTCTATTAGCTGATAAATTAATTGAAGAATATAAAGCAAAAATTGTTTTTACTGGAGCTATAAAAGATTTAGAATATAATCAAGAAATAATAGATATGATGAACCATGATGCAATTAATTATGCTGGGAATTCAATACAAGAGTTCTTTGCTATGATAAAAAGATCAGATTTAGTTATAAGTGTAGATACAGCTGCCATGCACGTTGCAGCTGGTTTTGATAAAAAAGTTATAGCTTTGTTTGGAGCAGGAAATCCAAGAGTATGGCATCCTTATTGTGAAGATTTTAAAATAATCTATAAACAAGAGATAGCACACACAAGATGTTGGAAACATAATTGTTATTTGAAAGGAGATAGACATATGGAGTGTATGAAAGCTATTCAAATATATGATATCTTAAAAGCTGTAGAAGAACTAATTAAATCTTGAATAAATTTTTTCTAATTCTATAGTTTGTTTTTTAATTTCAAAATTCTTTTCAACATTCTTTCTTCCAAATTTTCCCATTTTAATCCATTCTTTAGGATTCTCAATTAAATAAATTAAATTTTCTCCTAGTTTTTCATAATCTTTTTCATTACATAACAACCCAGATTTTTTGTGTATAACCGCTTCTGGAATTCCATTATGATAAGTAGATAGTATAGGCATACCTGAGGCTTGAGCTTCTAAAAAAACAACACCTTGTCCCTCAGTATCTCCCTCCTTAGATGTTATACTGGGCATCATAAATATATGACATTCTAACATCTCTTTAACAACCCTAGAAGAAGGTTGTGCTCCTAATAATTTTACATTTCCGTTTAGATTATTCTGTTTGATTATAAATTCTAATCTTTTTCTTAAAGGACCTTCTCCAATTATTCTAAATTCTATATTTTTATGTTTCTTAAAAGCTATAGAAAATGCTTTTATTGCATACTCCATCCCTTTTTTTTCAACTAATCTTCCAACACTTAAAATTTTTATTTTTTTACTTTTCTTCTTTACTTTAAATTTAAATTTAGTTAAATCAATCCCAAATCTTAAAACTTCTAATTTATTATTTGGACAACCCATCTCTCTTAACTTAGAAGCTAGGAATTCAGATTCTGTTAAGAATAAATCTCCATTTTTAAATAATTTATTATAAAATCCAGGTCTATTCCTTTGTATTACAGAAACATCATAACCATAAAAATAAGTTATTAATGGAAGATTTAATTTTTTCTTAAAATTTTGAAATGCTATTGCGTTAGTTCCAAAATCAGCATGTAATAAAAAAACTTCATTTTTACTTATCCATTTTTTTAAATCTTTTAGAACATAAGAATTCATGATTCTATTAAAAGGAGCAAAAGTTATGTTAAATAATAACTCTCTTTTATAATTATTAATGAAATAAAATTGATTTTTTAAAAATAAGAAAGGGAATCTTTTAATTTTTGATCTATCATAAGGAAAATTATTTAGATTTTCTACTTTATTTACTAAGAATAATCCATTATACTCTTTAAGATGTTTTACTTGATTGTAGATAAAAGTATTAGGAATTGGTAGATAAGTATCCATCAAATGTAGTACTGATTTCATGTAATTTATTGATAAGTAATATTTATAAAACATATCCTCAGGATAATATTATGAAAATTAGCTTAATTTCTACAAGTTTATTTCCTGGAGACCAAGGATTAAGGACTATATCAGCTTGTCTAAAAAGAGAAGGTCATGATGTTAAGATGGTTTTTCTTCCTTTATTTGGAGAGTATTCTCAATTATACCCAAAAGAAGTTCTAGAACAATTAACAAAATTTACTAATGGTTCTCAATTAATTGGAGTAGGAACAATGGCTTCTACTATGAAAAGAGCTACCCAAATTGTTGAGATGTATCAAAATTTAGGGGTTCCTACAATTTTAGGAGGTCCTCATCCTACATTCTTTCCAGAAGATTGTTTTAAGTATTGTAATATTGTGGCTGTTGGGGAGGCTGAATATGCTTTTAATGAATTAGCTAAAAGAATTGAAAATAATGAAGATTATTCTAATGTAGAAAATTTATGGGTTAGGAAAAATGGAAAAGAAATTATAAATGAGGTTGGTTCTCCTGTACAAGATTTAGATTGGTTAGCCCCTCCTGATTTTGAATTTAAAGATCAATTAATCTTAGAGAATAATAAATTAATTCCAATTGAAGAAAGACATCTATATGGAGTTTATTATTTCCAAACTGAAAGAGGATGTCCACAAGCATGTTCTTATTGTACTAATAATATTTTAAGAGATATCTATAAAGGCAAAAGTGATTTATTAAGAACTCATTCTGTTGATTATGTTATTAAAGAATTTTTAAGAATTAAAAAATTATTTCCTTCTATTGGAGTGTTTGATATAAGAGATGAGACTTTTTTAATTAGAAATGTAGAATGGTTAAGAGATTTTTCTAAAAGGTATAAAGAAGAAGTTAACATTAGATTTAAGTGTTTATCAGAACCTGCTTCAATGGGAATAGAAAAATTAAGTGATGAAAAAATTAAATTATTAGTTGAAGCTGGATTAACAGATATTATTATTGGGATACAATCTGGATCTGATAGATTAAATATGAAATTATACAATAGATTTATTTCAGCTGATCAAGTTGTTAAAGCAGCTCATATAGTTAATAAATATAAAGATAAATTAAGTGTTATGTATGATATTATTACTTGCAACCCTTATGAGACTAAAGAAGATATTTTAGATACAATAAAAGTTTTAATGAAAATTCCTAAGCCTTATTTTTGTTCTGTTAATAATTTAATATTTTTTGAAGGAACTCCATTATATAAAAAAGCTATAGAAGATGGATTTATTAAAGATGGATTTGATTCAGCTACTGAATTAAATTATTGGGATAGATGGCAACATATTAAATTAAAGAAGAAAAATGCTTATTTAAATTTAATTTTGAATATGATGAGAGGTCGTTGTTCTGATAAAAGATATGGTGTTATTCCAACTTGGTTATTAAAAATGTTAGTTAATGATAAGATTGTTAATTTTAATTTAAGTTTTGTTCTTCCAACTTATGTTGTTGGTTATCTTGTACAAGGAATGGATAATTTTAGAGAGTATATTGCTAAGCCAATTTATAGAAAGATGCCTACTAACTTTAAAGTTTGGTATGATCTAATAAGATTTAGGACTACTTAATTGATCCTTAGTCTAACATCTGATCCATCATGTCTTTCTGGTTTATTTAGTAATCCTTCATTAAACCCTAAACCTTCTATTTCTCTTACAAATTCATCAGGACTAGGAAATGTTCTTATACGAATTTCTGAAATAACTTCTCCTTCTTTTTGGACCTTCATGGAAGAAGATGTGCAGAATCTGGTTTCCTTTCTCGTGTTGATGTTGAGGGTAGGGTTATAGATTGTCTTGGAGTTCCAGCTCGTGAGGTTCTTTATTCAAGACCTCTGGAAGATATTGGAAATTCAAGTCCTGAAGATCGCCTAAAACATTATAGGCGAATGGAAGTTCTTTTCCAAGAAGCCATTATTAACAGTGGAGACGGAGAAACAAGAGTTCATTTGAGTTATCCTATACCTAAAGCTAGTAGTCAGTCAGAAAACTTTGTTTATGCCACTGATACTCCTAGTGGGAACTCTTTGTTTTTTAAAAGGGGGGATGCTGATAGTTTAGAAGCTACAGGAGCAATTTCTATAATGAGGACTTATTCTTCTACTGGGCAAATGAAAAGGCCATTTTACAATTCAGAAGATCCTTTTTGTGAGAATCGTAAGCCAGATTCGCTAAACTTTGCTTTGGACTTGTTTTATGATAAGCTTCTCAAAGTTACAGATAAGATGCATACAAAAACGTCAAAGAGCATTTCTAAAAGAAGGACTGATTTTTTAATAGATTTTTTGAAAGAGTTAAAGTTAGAGTGGAAGGGAAGTAATTTCTTTCCTTAATATCTCTCTAAGTTTTAGAATTCCATCTTAGTAAATTAGATATAACAACCTTTTTTAACACTTTTTTTCAGGGTAATACTTCATAAATTTTTGGCTCTCTACTCTTTAACTATTATTTCTATAACACTATCGCCATCTCTTGTTCCAGCTCTTCTATACTTCCCAAGATGATTATATCCATATTGATTAACTTTAACATTTACTTCTTTTATTCCTTTCCATCCAATAACTCCTTCTTCACGTAAATAAGTTAATTCAATACCATCCACCTCATCATGTTCTCCAAACTTAAAAATAATTTTTCTAACTAAATCTCCACCTGGATGAGCTATCTCTATTTTTTCTTCAAGTTTCTCCTCTCTTAATCTTTTTAATTCTTCATTATCTAGAACAAACAAATAATCCTGCCCAATAAATAAAGCTTTCATATTAATCTAATGAAAAAACAGGATACAAAACCATTTCTTTATCTGATTTAACATCCATCTGGATGACACCCTCTTTAAATTCAAATCCAATTGGTTTCCCCCTAAATTCTGAATTTAATCTTGGACTATTTCTAACATGTTCTTCTAAAAGAGAAACAGCTTTATGTTGAGAACTTGCAGCAACAATAGCTTTTTGTCCTGCTTCTATCATCGTTCCATACTCAATATAGAAGATTGGATATAATTCTGTCATGCTAAATCTGAATTGAAATGTTTTAAATAACTTTCTCTACTGTAAAATATATGAAAATAGCCCATGTAAACATGTTTTTTTGGCCTACTTTTGGAGGAGTAGAAGAAGTAATGTATGAATTAGCCCTTAGACAAGTAAAACAAGGACATGAAGTACATGTTTTTTGTTGTGATTCAGATAAAGAAAATAGAATAAAAAAGAAACAAGAAATTAAAGATAAAATTCATATTCATAGATCTCCTTATTGGTTAAGATTATCATTATCTACACATATTTGGCCTGGTTTAATTAAAGAACTACCAAAATATGATTTTGATATTGTTCATAGTCATGTTTCAGGACACTGGTATATTTTAGCTTCTGGAATAATATCAAAAATAAAAGGATTCAAACATGTACACACAACACATTGTCCTTGGACTGATAAATTCAGAAGAAAATTATTACAATTTTTATTAACATTTAATGATTTATTTTTAAATAAATTAGCATTTACATATACTGATAAGATAATAGCTATCACACCTTGGGAAATTCCTATACTAACAAAATGGGTTTCTAAAGAAAAAATTCAAGTTATTCCAAATGGAATGCCCCAATATATGTTTAAGAAAGTAAAAAATGATAAGTTTAAGAAAAAATTAAAATTTAAAGGAAAAATAATATTATTCTTTGGAAGATTTAACATTACAAAAGGAGCAGATGTATTAGCTTTAGCTGCTAAAGAATTAGTAAAAGAAAGAAAAGATATTAATTTTTTGTTTGTTGGTCCAGATGAAGGTATTAAACAAAAAGTTAAAGATATTGTTAAAGGAGAATCTAGAATTAAAGTTTTAGATCCAATAAGAGGAGAATCTAGAGTTGAAGTATATCAATCAGCTGATGTATTTTTACTTCCCAGTTATAGAGAAGGTTTGCCTTTAACTTTATTTGAGGCAATGGCTTCTGGTCTTCCCATAGTGGCCTCTCCTGTAAATGGAATTCCTTTTGAGATGAAAGATCCTGAAAATGGTTATTTTGTTAAGTATGGAGATGTAAAAGGATTAAAAGAAAAGATTCTAAAACTTTTAGACAACCCAAAAATAGCTAAAAAAATGTCTCAGAATAATCTAAAGAAAGCTAAACAATACACTTGGGATTTAATTAATGAAAGATATGTAAATGAATATAAAAAATTAATAAAATAAATTAAGATATAAAATCTAAAGCTTAGCATAAAGTTTATAAAATTATTTTCAATAAAAGATTAGATGATAGTAAGTAATATTGGAAGAAAAATAACAAGTCCAGTAAGAAGAGCATATCATAGAAGAAGAGGTAATCGTTTAAAGAAACGTGCTCAGAATTTTTCAAAAGTTGAGGGATTAGAAAACGCATGTTTACATTTTTCTAATGAATCTAAACTACATTTTTTTGCAAGTGAACCAGAAAATGATATGTTACTTGGATCTCCTCAAATTAAAAAAATTCATAAAAATTGGAAAACTTATGGATTTAGGAGTATAGAAGAAGCAAAGTTATATACTACTTGGGTTATCTTTAGAGAGACAACTTCAAATGGACTTGATGGATCTGAAGAAAGTGATGGTGTTAACAATTATGGAGAAATTTTAGAAAGTTATACAATAGAAGATTTTAGAGATAACTCTAATTTACAAAAATATTAATTTTTATACAAACTTAAATCTTTTATATTAGCCCAATAAAATGCTTTTTTTCTAACATAACAATTTGGACATTCTCCACAATGGATTAACTTATTAGAATTACTCTCAATATAACAAGAATATGTTTCTTTAAAATCAACTTTCAATTTTTTTCCTAATTTAATTACATCAGTTCTATCAAATTTTAATAAAGGTGCCATAAAATTATATCCATTATGAAAAGTAGCTTCATCCCCTATTTTAGCTAATGATCTAAGGAACTCTGGAGTTGTGTCTTTCATAGCTACTTGTCCTTCATTTTTTATACCTAAATAAACATCATATCTTTCTTTATTCTTTAAAAATTCAGATTCAGCATGAGCCAATCCCACTAAATAGAATATAGCATTTCTTGTAGGAACCCACCATAATAATATATCTTTTCTTTCTTTTTTTACTCCTTCTCTTATTTTAGGAACTTTAACTCCTTTTTTGTTTAATATTGCATTACTTATATTTCCTAACCATCTTAAATCTACAACAGTTAAAGGAGCTTTTATTTTTTTACTTAAAATTTTAACACATTTTAATTCTTCTTTCAAAGCTCTTTGTCCATAATCAAAAAATAATAGTTTAATTTTTTTAGGTTTCAATTTTTGTTTAACGTAATGAGACATTACAATACTGTCCATTCCTCCAGATACAATTAATAAAGCATTATTCATAAAATAAGTCTACTAAAAACTTTTATAAATCTACCCTAATAGATTATAGAATGACAGATAAATTATACAAAGATTTGAAGAAAGGAGATAAAATCATCATTAATGATGAAGTGTATTTAATTGAAAAAATAGAATTCTCTAAAGTAGGAAAACTAGGGAAATCAAAATGTAGAATAGATTCAATAAATGAAAAAACTAAAGAATCTAAAGTTATAGTAAGAGTAAGTGAAGATACTATTAAAACTCCATAAAAATGATACATATTATCATAACAAGTTATAATGAACCTAAAGCTACTGAAAGAGCTGTAAAAGCTTTTCTAGAACAAGATATCCCCAAACCATTTAAGATTATAGTAGCAGATCCATTTCCAGAAGTTAAAGAATTTATTAATGAACAATTTAAACATAATAAAAAAGTTGAATTTTATTTAGATCCTGGAGAGGGTAAAGGTGTTGTGTTAAATATGATTTTTGAAGAAATTTATTCTGAAGATAAAAATGATATTATCATTTCTACAGATGGAGATGTTTATGTTAACAAAGAAGCAGTAAAAGAAATTCTGAATTCATTTAAGGATCCAGAAATTGGTTTAGTTGCAGGTAGACCCATCTCAACAAACTCTAGAAATAATAAATATGGATATTGGTCTCATTTATTATTAGATGAGATGAATAGAACAAGAAAAAAATTATCTGATAAAAAAGAATTTTTTGAGTTATCTGGATATTTATTTGGGATGAGAAATAGTGTAATAAAAGAATTTCCAATTGGAGCAGCTGAAGATAATGTTATTCCAAGATTATTTTGGGCTAAAAATTACAAAATAATTTATAATGAAAATGCTCAAGCATATGTTTTAAATCCTCAACATTTTAAAGATTGGGCCTTACAAAAAAAGAGAAATATTAAAGCACATATCTCTTTGAATAAGTTATTTGATGATAAAATTAAAAGAAAGAATACAATCTTTGGAGAAGCTATTAGAGGATTGTATGTATTTGTTTATTTAAGAAATCTTAAAGAACTTGTTTGGAGTATTGAATTATTGTTTGCTAGATTATATATTTGGTTCTCTGCTTATTATGAAGTTTATTTTAAGAAAGAAGAATATAAAGATGGTTGGAGAGAAAAAGAAACTGAAACTACTAAACCTTTAGATTAATCAACTTTAACAAAAGCATGAGCAACAACAGGAGCTCCAGTTGCCCCTTTAATTCTAAAAGGACTTGTTTGTAAATCAAAGTTCATTCTATGTTCTAAAGGAATTTGATCAAGGTTTACTAAAGATTCTACAACAAATTTATCTTTAGTCAATATCCAATGTGCATCATGCTTACCAACAGGATCTATAGTTAATGAATCAACCCCAACTACATTAACATTATCAAAAGAAGCAATAAATTCAGCTGCTTCTTTGTTTATATAAGAAATATTTTCAGGAGTATGTGGTTTATTCTCTTCTAACCATCTATCATATCCAGTTCTTATTACTACAGCTTCAACTTGTGATAATCTTTCATTAAATTTTTCAAGATGTTCTTTTTTAACTTCAACTAGATATTTTATTCCATCAAATTCTTGTGCTTCATCTTCTGAAGAGAGATCTATTAATACAGCATTATTAAAGCAATACTCCATGCCCCAATGATCTATACCTAAATGCTTTAACTCAGGGTTTTGATGATTTGGTGCATCTCCATGGGGACGAGGCATATGATCTCCAATAGTATGAACAAAATGTCCATATCCTGTTTTAACAACATCACTAAATACCTCTCTCTTAAGTTTAGGATCTCCAGGATACACTTCTAAATCTAAATCTAAAGGATGAGATAAATCTATTATCTTAAATTTAGTATCTCCTAATGTTTTTTCTATTGAATTTTTTGACATGCTTTTTGCATCCAAGTTAAACTTAAATAACTTTCGTTAACTCTTTCTTCAACTCTTCTAAACTTCCAACAACTTTAACAGAATTAAAACACATAACACAAATCCTATAAAAATCATCTACTGTTTTAACATCATCGGTTAATGCGATTATTGGAATGTTTTTAGCATAAGCATATCCTAACTCCCATGCTGTCCCAGAACTAATACCTTTCCAATCTAAATATGCAATAATAACTTTACACTCATCCATCGCATCCTTATTTTTATCAAAAAACTCCTTAGAATCTCCTTTTTCATACAAACCAGCATCCCTATGTGGTAGAAAAGTAGATATATTAAGCTCTTTACAAAGCTTATCTATTTTCTCTAAAATTTCTCTAGCATCTTCTTTAAATAAAGGACCAGCTATATACACTTTCATAAAGATTCCTTCTAAGTTAAGTTTAAAAACGTTACTTATAGCTTTAAAATATGAAATGGAACCGAGATTGTAAATCCTTCCAAGGAGTGTATGCTTGTGATATTTTGAAGACTGAAAATTATAAAGATTGCTCAGAATGTAAGTTTTACGAGCCATACTCTAAAAAAATACTAATTTTAAAAATAGGTGCGATAGGTGATGTTATTAGGACTACACCTATACTAAATGGATTAAGAAAAAAGTATGGAGAAGATATCCATATCACTTGGGTTATAGGAAAAGAAAGTTATGATTTAATCAAAAATAATGAATATGTAGATAAAACTTTATTGTATAATGAAGAAACAATTTTAAGATTAAAAAAAGAGAAATTTGATATTCTATTAAGTTTAGAGATAGCACCTCCAGCTACATTATTAGCTAATGAGATTAATTCAAATGAAAAATTTGGATATTTCTTTGATGAAGATTCTCATCCTAGTGTTTTTAATAAAAAAGCAGAGCCATATTTAGATAGAGTTTTTTCAGATAAGATTGACAAAGAAACTAAAAAAACATATCAAGAAATGTTATTTGAGATTATAGAACTAGATTATAATAAAGAAGAATATGTTATTCCTTTAACAAAACAAGAATATGCTCAAAAATTTAAAAGGGATAAAAAATTAGGTGATAAAATAATTGGAATCAATGTTGGCTCAGGATCAAGATGGCCTTCCAAAAGATGGGATATAGAAAAATTAAAAGAATTAATAAAAAAGATAAAACAAGAAAGAGATTATGATATTTTATTATTAGGTGGACCAGAAGAAGAGGAGGTTCTTCGTTCATTATCTAAAGAATTAGGAGTAGTAGAAAACTATCCAAGTAACACTATATTAGAATATATTAGCATAGTGAACTTATGTGATTTAATAATTACTGGAGATACAATAACAATGCATTTAGGGATTGGATTAAATAAAAAAATAATAGCATTATTCTTTTGTACTCCTCCATGGCAAATAGAAGATTATGGAAGAGTTAAAAAATTAACAAGCTCATTATTAGATAAACATTATTTTGATAATCAGTACCATGAAGATTTAGTAAATAGCATCTCAGTAGAAGAAGTTTTTAATCAAATAGAATAAAATGGAAAAGAAATTCGTTGTTATAATAACAGCTATTGTATTAAATGAAGATAATAAATTTTTGTTAGTTAAAAGAAAAGAAAATCAAGAAATTCATCCAGGAAAATGGTTATTACCAGGTGGAAAACTAGAAGAAGA
>JASLOB010000024.1 GCA_030745695.1 Candidatus Nanoarchaeia archaeon
AGTAATAAGGTTAAAAACAACCCAAATAACATTAAGTGCTAATAAAGAAGATTCTCAAACTCTTTTCATTAATGAACAAAAAAATGCTAAAGGAATTTATTCTGGATCTTTAATGTTAGAAGCTGAGGGTTATACTGAAGAATTTCCAATAGAATTAACTTTTGTTGATGAAGAAATAATTATTGAAGATCCTAGTATTGAAAATGGAGAAGATTCTAGTGATTCTTTAGAACCCCCAGATGAAGATTTCACTCCTGGAGTAGATTTTTTAGGAATATTGAATTCTTCTGAAGAGCCAACACAAGAAGAAGGAAAAAGTTCTTCGTTATTTCCTATCATGCTTATTGTTATTGTAGTTTTATTATTATTAATTATTTTTTATTTAATAAAAATTCAAAAACCTAAAAAGAATTTTAAGGAGACTATATCTTCTATCAAAAAATGATAGAGATTTTAAAAGAAAAATGGATAAAAACTTCTTTAATATTTGTAATAATAGTTATTTTTTTATTAATAATTTTAAATTTTCTCCCAAATAGAGAGATAGACTTTTGTGGAGATAATATTTGTTCTGAAACAGAAACTTGTAGTTTGTGTTCTAATGATTGTGGTTGTGGTTCTGGAGAATTGTGTTCAAACGACCAATGTGTATTTGGTTATGAAACAATAACGAATTTTACAACATGTTTTAATGAGTTTACAGTATCTTTCACTTCACAAGATTTCCAAAGTTCATTAGATATAATCCCTAAATGTAGATTATTAGCATTAGAAGAGATAGGAAATATTCAAACATTATCATTAACAGCAGATGATGAAGAAAAAGAATTCTTAGAGATACAAGAATTAAAATACAAATCAGATGAATCTTATCTTAATTATAAATATAATGCAATCAATCAATTATATCTAAAATATTCTGATGATCAAAATGTAAATTATCTTGAATTGATAGAAGATTTGAAAAGTCCTTTTTTACTTTCTTCATTAGAAAATTCATTATACAATCATTATCAGATAAAAACTAAATATCCAAATCATTATGATGAACATACTGAAGAATTGTTTCAATCTACAATCATAGAATATGAAAAAAATAGTCAATTTCTTAATAAAATCTATGATTCTTTTAAAGATTACAATTATAAATATTTTTTACAAATTGATCCTTTAAATCCTACTGTAGATGAGATCTCTAATGAATTAACAAATAATTTATTAGGAAATGAACAAAAAATAAAAGAATCTTTAATTAAATTTGTAAGAAACAATGTTAAATATCAATTCAATCCAAATTGGCAAACTAACTGGGTTAGTCCTCCAACATTAACTTTGATAAGGGGAACAGGAGAATGTACTGATATGAGTGTTTTATTAGCTTCTTTATTCATAAATGCAGGAATAGAAGATGTTAATTTATGTTTTGTAGACACTCAAGGTTATGGGATAGATCATTTGGCTGTTGGTGTTAAGATTGTAGGAGAAGATTTTGAGTTGTGGGATCCAACTTGTAATAGTTGTGAAGGATCAGCCCCAAAAACATCTAAATTTTGGAAGGTTGATTGTTTTGATGTGCAAGAATATTTAAAAAAACCATTACAAAGATGTTCTGATCAAACTCCTTTTAATGAATGTTCTTCTTTAACTGGATATTATTGTAAAGAAGGAGAATTAATAGCTAATTGTGAGGAATGTGGTTGTTCTAATGAAGCTATATGTTATAACTCTAGATGTTATAAATGTGAAGAAGGAGCTAAATTTGTAGAAGGACAATGTATAAAATAATTATTTCTTACTTTTTTTAGCTAATCTTTTTAATAATCCTTCAATATCATATTCTTCTAATTCTAAAGATTTAGGATCTGGGTCTATTTTATATAACATCTCTCTTCTAGGAGAGTAAGATCTAGATGTACTATATCTATCTAATCTTGGACTAGAGTGATTATATGAATTTGGATTTGATCTAGGACTTTTACTAGCAGAATAAGAATGTGTAGATGAACCTATGTTTATACTACTTGGCCTATAACTACTTTTTGAAGGACTAGCTCTAGTACTTCCTTTTCCATATCCACTTGCTTTACTCATAAAAATATAGTAAAATCTCCCTTTTTATTCCTTTCTATTGCTTTTATAGATGTTATACAATAAAATATATAAGCTTCTTTTAACATTATAAAATATGCAAAAAAGAGGGCAAACAACTATATTTGTTATTCTAGGGATTATTATTGTAATAATAATTGGAGTGTATGCTTTAGTTGCTTATGGTATTGTTAATAAAAGTTTTACATATGCTCAATCAATATCAAATGCACAAGATGATATTGATGAATTTGTAAGAGAATGTATAAGATTTAATATTCAATAAAAAATAAAAAATATTGGATTAGAAAATTTAGATTTAAATTCATTAGTTGAAGATCAAGATATCTTAGATTGTTTTAATCTAGACAATTTTAAAGATGGATTTGAAATTATGACAATAAATGATCCTAAAATAGATGTAACTAATAATGATTGGATGTTGGATTTTGGGGTTATTTATCCTATAACTATTTCTAAAGGTGGGGTTAATGGAAGTTTATTAGAATTTAATTTTACACAAACATTGAAAACTTGTGGTGTAGATTATTTTTCTATTGATCATAGAGTTAATGTTAAATCTTTAGATGAATCTTGTATAACTTTAGTTGGATTTGGTCCTGAATTTTTAGCTCCAATATATGCGATAGAAGGAGAAGGAGAATTAGATATTAGTTTTGGCAATCCTTTAGATGAAGATATTATTATAATTAGACAAGAAGATGAGAATAATTTTATTGCTATTCCTATAACAAACAATCCAAATACAAGAGAGATTCCAATTATAGTTACTAATCCTGGTGGAATTGTAAAACAGATTCCTAATGAAATTATTAAAGTTATAGATGTAGAAGGAAATTTTAGTTTAGGAACTTGTAATATATTTGGATGTCCTGCTCCAAATATTCCAGTTAACATTCCAGTTTCTTTGCCTATAAATATTGGAGATGAAATTCCTAATATACAATTAACTCCTGTTGTAATCCCTGCATCAGAACCTCAAGAATCTACTACTCCAACTACTCCTACAACTCCCAATGAGAATATACCATTAGATTTATGTTTTAATATCACATGTGGTTCTAATGAATTATGTGATAATGGAGTTTGTATAGAAGATGACCCAGGAGATGATGATGATGGATGTTTCTTAGGAGGTACTGAAATATTAATGGCAGATGGAACTAAAAAAGAGATTAATCGTTTGAAGAAAGGGGATTTAATTTTATCTTTTGATTTTGAATCTAATCAAGAAGTAATAAGTATTATTGAATCCTTATTTGTTAAAGAAAGAGATTCATACCTAGTTGTAAATAGTGAACTGAAAGTGACACAAGAACATCCATTTTCAGTTTCAAGTAATCAATGGAGGGAAGTGGGAAGATTAAAAATTGGCGATTATATATTTAACGGACAAGAGTTTATGATGATTAAGTCAATTGAAAAGATAGAGGAGAATGTGGAAGTATTCAATCTTCATGCAAGTTACCCAAATAATTTCTTTGTAGAATCTGAAGGAAAAAGATATTTAGTACATAATAAAGAAACTTAGTTAATCTATCTATCTAATGTGGTTATAGTATCTTGTCCCCAAAGTTCAATATTTTTTCCATTATTAGAGATTGTACCATTTTTATCTCTCCATCCTTCATCAGAATCATAAACTTGAACTTCTTTAAATCCGGATTTTTCTAACACTCCTTTTATAGTTTGACTCCCTTCCACAACATGTACACCACCTTTTGTTTTAATGCCTAAAAATTCAGTACAATTTTGGGAGATTGTTACTTCTTGTATTGTTGGGCCATCAGAATATTTTGTTCTCCATCTTCCTCTTAAATCATAAATAGTTTGTCTTTGTCCATATCTATCTACACAAGTTAAAGTATTTGGAGTTCCTTCAATAAGGGGATGTTTTTGTTTTTGTTGCATTCCACCACAACCATAAGTTAGTAAAGCTAAAGCTAAAACTCCAGCTACTCTTTTAAATCCAGTTAATGATCTCTTTTCTAAATTACTATTATCTTTCATCTTAACCTCTATAAATCTAGATTTATTATTTATAAACTTTACGCCTATAGGGTAGTTACTTTATAAGATTACAAA
Organism: Candidatus Nanoarchaeia archaeon; assembly: GCA_030745695.1. Taxonomy (GTDB): domain Archaea; phylum Nanobdellota; class Nanobdellia; order SCGC-AAA011-G17; family JACPNG01; genus JACPNE01. The sequence goes on from JASLOB010000024.1 coordinate 4,195, forward strand.
TGATTAGGTTCAAAAATTTATTTTTAGGAAACTCAAAGATATTCTTATCTCTTTTTCAATCTCTGCCCATCTAATATATCTTCTATAATAAATCCAGAATCTAAAATTTGATCCCTTACATTATCAGCTTTTTTCCAATCCTTATTTTTTCTTGCTTTTTCTCTTTCTTCCACCATTCGTTGAACTTTTTTCGGAATTTTCATTTCTTCTTTTTTAAGAATATCAAGTCCTAGTACTCTATCCATCTCTTTAATTGTTTGATATTTTCCTTTAGCTTTTTCATCCCTCAACAAACCCCAAATCACAGCTAATGCTTTAGGTGTGTTTAAATCATTATTAATAGCTCTTTTAAATTTTTTTAAATAACTGATATTAGTTTTTCCATCATCTCTTATTTCATTAGATATATTTTTTAATCTATCATAGGAATTCTGAGCATTTTCTAAATTTTCTAAACTAAAATCAAGAGGTTTTCTATAGTGGGCCGTCAAAACAAAATATCTATAAGCTATTGGCATAAATCCTTTTTGTTCTAATTCTGTTAAAGTAAGTAATCCCCCTGTAGATTTTGAGATTTTTTCCTTTTTTGATATCAAAAAATCATGGTGTAACCAATAATTTACAAATTTTCCACTCCCTGTTGCCCCTTCTGATTGAGCTATCTCATTAGTATGGTGAATAGGTATATGATCTATTCCTCCTGTATGAATATCAAATGTCTTTCCTAAATATTTCATTGACATTGCAGAACATTCTATATGCCATCCTGGAAAACCTTTCCCCCAGGGAGAAATCCATTCCATGTCTCTTTTTTCTCCTGGCTTTGAGAACTTCCAAAGTGCAAAATCAGTTTTATTTCGTTTCTCCCTAATTTTTATTCTTTTTCCAGCTTGCAATCCTTCAACATCTAATTTTGCTAGGTCCCCATATCTAGGAAATTTAGAAGTATCATAATAAACTCCATCTGAAGTTAGGTAAGTAAATCCTTTTTGTTCTAACTTTTTAATGAGACTTATCTGTTCAGGAATGTGATCTGTAGCTTTACATAAAACGTGAACTGGTTGTATATTTAATTTAGAGGTATCATCTAGAAATTGAGCAGTATACCTTTTAGAGATATCCCATGCAGTTGTTTTTTGTTCTATTGCAGCTTTTTGTAATTTATCTTCTCCTTCATCCGCATCACTCGTTAAATGTCCTACATCAGTTATATTCATTACTTGTTTTACTTTGTATTTTCCATATTCTAAAACTCTTCTTACAATATCTGAGAAGATATAAGCCCTCATATTACCTATATGTGCTTCACTATAAACAGTAGGGCCACAAGTATACATTTTAATTTTACTTTCATCTATTGGAACAAAAATTTCAATCTTCCTACCCAAAGTATTCATAAACTTAATTTTTGCTTTTTCTTCCATATTGACCTATTCTTTAATGATATTTTTAAAACTTTTCCCTTTTTTATTAACAATACTTATTTTTTGCAAACGATTTGAGATGGATATTAGTCGTTTGTTAAAATGTTGAAGTTCTTTTCTATCATCTTTAAGAAGATGCCTTAGAATTCTAACTACATCTTCTGGGCTTTTTGCAGTTTCTATTCCTTTAATAATACTATTTGATGTCTTAAGTTTTTTACTAATCTCAGGAAACATTGCATTAAGGATTCCAGATTTTTGAAGTCTTTCAATAAATAATTTTCTTTTTTTTGATCTTAAAATAGCTTGAAGCATCCCAAAATAGGCATGTTCTTTAGCATATTTCCCATGAAATGGATCTTTATTATTCCATTCTTTAATCAGTCTCGCCAAACTTTTGGCGAAAGAGCACAATTTTTTGTTATTGATGAAATCTATATTGAAACGAGCACATAATTTTACAAATCTTGATGTTAATATAAAAGGGTTTTCGTTTCTTGGAGAGATGATTGGAATAAGATTTTTTTGTTTGATTGCATCAAGTGCATTATAAGGGTCATATACATCTGTAGATGGAAAATGCCAAAAAATATATTCAAAATTGAAATGTCCCCAATAATATAATTCATCTAAAACTACTATGTCTAAATGGATTGATTTTTTTTCAGCAATTATTTGAAACACTTTTTTGAATTTTAGATAATAAGGGTGACTTTTAATTATTCTGAATCTATGCTCTTTTAATTTTTGTTTTACTGAACTATACTCTTTTTCCCCTCCTTTAACTGCTAAATCGTAATCCTTATAATCAAAAGTTACACCCATATCTTTTGCAATTTTGTTATATACAACACTTCCACCTAACCAAAATTCTTCTAAACCACTTTCTCTAGCTATTCTTTTGAGGATTATTAAGTCTGATTTATAATTTGAATTCATTTTTAACCATTTTTGAGAATTTTTTAAATTGCTCTTCGAGTTTTCTTATTTCTTTTTTTATTGTAGATATGTTTGTATGGGGTGAGACCAAACAATACTTCAGTCCAGATATTGTCTTGCCAGATTTTGTTTTATAAAACGACTTTGAAAAAGAACATCCCAATCGTTTACTATAATCTTCCTCAGTTTTTTTAAAATTCCATTCATAAAACAATTTTAATTCATTATTTAAATTTATTAATAATCTCTCATCATTCTCCACCAAAGAGAGAAAAGATTCCCAATTTTGTTTTTTTCCTCTTCTACGAATCTCTTTTGGAGATATTATAACCATTGTATTGAAGCCAAGAGATTTTGGATTTCCAACTATGAAGTAGATTTCATTTGAAATCCCATTTCTAAAAGTTTTTGTGGCTACTATTTGATTTGCAAGAAATCTTCTAAATCCATTTTTTCCCATAGTCAACAAAGAGCCCAATGCTGCAAGCGCAGGTCCTGCTGAGCGTGAAGTTTCAAGAGTTATATCTGAAGGATCATCAATTGACCAATCTCCACCTAAGTGGTGTGTATCACAGATACCTCTTTGGCTTTTGGAAAGTAGCATTAGCTCATGACCTTTATTTGATACAAATAGACCACAAGGTGTTGGGCATCCTCCTAGTGCTTTATGAAAGTCAACTCCCCATGAATCTGCAAGGCGTATTTTATATGCTCTCTTAAATTGTTTTTCGATTATAGGTAAGATTTCTGGAGAAATTTTTAAAGGATTTTCTTTGAAATCATATTTATTAAACATCAACCATATCCAACCAATAACTGAATCAGCGTGTATATGAGGGACATACTTGAGATTGTAATCTTTAATTAATATATCTCTTAATTTAACAAATTTAGCAATATCATCTATCACAAAATTATAGTACAATCATTCAATGAATTGAATGATTGTACTATAATTTAGAAGAGATAGATAAATTTTATGAAGAAATGCATAAAAAATAAATTTATAAACTTTCTTTTTTATTTATTAAAATGGCTTATCCTAATTTTAAAGATAAACATTTACAAGAAGCTTTGTTTCATCCAAATGATTATATAAATTATAGAAAGTATAAAGGAAAATTTCCTAAAAAATATGTCATAACCTATCAATCTAGAGCTAAATCTTATTTTCTTAGGAAGTACAAACCAAAGAAACTAAAATTTCATTCTTTACTAACAATTTATACTCATAAAAATGTTGGATTTGTAAAGATGTCAGGTATTGGAGCCCCAAATGCATCTACAATTCTTGAAGAACTTATCGCTCTTGGAGGGAAGGAATTCATTAATATTGGAACAGCAGGAGGGCTACATCATGAAGGGATTTTCCTATGTGATAAAGCTTTAAGAGATGAAGGGACAAGTTATCATTATTTACCTCATGGAAAATTTACATATCCTAACAAATCATTAACAGAAAAATTTGGAAGATTTATGAATAAAAAAGGTTTAGAATTTTTTAGAGGTACTACTTGGACAATTGATGCACCTTATAGGGAAACAAGAGCTGAGGTAGAAAAATATGCAAAAGAAGGAATTTCTACTGTAGAAATGGAAGCCTCTGCATTGTTTGCTGTTGCTAAATATAGAAAGGTAAAAATAGCTTCTACATCTGTTGTAAGTGATTTACTTAAAGATAAATGGGTTCCAAAATTCTATACTTTTAATGTAGTAAGAGCACAAAATAATCTTATTGATGTCGCTTTAGATTTTTTATTAAATTGATGATTATATGAAAATAATTCCTGCAAATAAAAAATATATAAAAGAAATCTCAAAATTGATGCTTAAAGAATTAGAAAATCCTAATGATAAATTTCCAGTAGATCTAATTTCTAAATTTAGAGAACATGCAAAAGAAGATAGTATCTCTATGGAGTTAGATAATCCAAATCTAATCTCTTTCTTAGCTATAAATAATCATGAACTTATAGGTTTTATTGTAGGATATAAAGAAGAATCTAATAATACAATGATACATCATATAGCAGGAGATAAGATCGAAACTAAGAAACTTTTACTTAATAGATTTATTGATGAATGTAAGAAAATAAATATAAATAATATAAATGCAGATACATTTGAGTTCATGGAAAATAATGAACTCTTTAAAGAAGAAGGATTTATATTAACAAAAAAAGAGAAGATAACTGATGATTTAGAAATGTTATGGTATGAATTTAATTTAAAAATATAAATTTATTAAATGATGAAAAAAAGAAAAAATCAAATATTGATCATTCATGGTGGACATACTTTCAAGAATAAAAAAGATTATCTAAATTATTTAAAAACTAGAGAAATAACAATTGATGAAAGAATGAGTTGGAGTGGCAAATATTTAGATAATAAGTTAGGCAAAAAATTTCAAATAATAAGACCTGGTATGCCTTCTAAAGAAGATTCGAAATATGAAGAATGGAAGATTCATTTTGAAAGATATTTCCCTTATCTAAGAGAGAATATTATTTTGATTGGATACTCTTTAGGTGGGATATTTTTAGCTAAATATTTATCTGAAAATGGATTTCCAAAGAAAATTTTATCAATATATCTAGTTGCCCCTCCATTTGATAATTCTTTACCTGGTGAAGATTTAGCAGGTGGATTTAAACTTAATTCTAATCTATCCTTAATTGAAAAAAATTCAAAGAGGATTAATCTACTATTTTCAGAAAATGATTTTATTGTTCCAATATCACATGCTAAAAAATATAGAACTAAACTTAAGAAGGCTAATATCAAAGTTTATAAGAAAATACCTGGACATTTTTTCATTCCTGAATTCCCTGAAATAATCAAGATGATAAAAAAAGATATTTAATTTATCCTTCTTTATCTGTTAATCTATTAATCTCTCTTTTTAATAACACATTTTGAGCATTTAAATTTTTAACATTCATATCTAAATCGTGAAGTTTAGCTATTAAATCATTTATCATATCCATCATCTCTTTAGATTCTAAATTAAATTTTTCTGGTTTTATAATATCAATAGAACTAGGCATATAATCAAAACAAAATCCAACTATTTCTTTAGAATCGTTAAATTCCATCTCTAAATCAACAAAACTAGAAAACATTCCTTTAAATTTTTCTTCTTTTAATGTTTCTGCATCATAAAGAACGTGATTAATAATATTAAAATTTTCTTCTATCCTTTCTATATACTTTCTTATAGTCATCTCTACATGTTCTTTTGGAGATCCAACTACTTCCACTACTACTTTAGCTAATATCTTTTCGTTCATTTAATAACACCAATGTTAATATTATCAACAATCCAACAAACAAAAACACCCCTAATCTTGAAGCTTCTTTGCTTGTGTTTTCATAAATTGTTTCTCTAGTTAATTTATTTAAATTTTGTTGTGTTTCTTCTTTAACATTTTCGTTTTTAATACTTTCTTTTTTAGGAATCTCTTCTTTAATAACTTCTACAATCTTTTTACAATCTTTACTCTCACCAGATATTTTGATATCTTCAGTATCTTTAACATCCAAACCCTCTACAATAAGTTTATACTCTCCATCTTCATATTTTTTATCACAATTTAATATTAATTGAATAGGAATAGTCATTGTATAACTCTTAAATTTATCTTCAACATTAGTTTTAGATATCTTAGTTATTCTTTCATCTTTCTTTTCAATATAAAAACT
>JASLOB010000025.1 GCA_030745695.1 Candidatus Nanoarchaeia archaeon
ATGCTTATTATATGAAAGCAATGAAGATTAGAACTATGATTATTGAAGAATATAAAAAAGCTTTTAAGAAATTTGATGTTTTATTGAGCCCAACTGTTCCAATGGTTGCTCCTAAGATTAAAGATGTTGATAAGTTAAGTATTGTAGAAAATTATATGATCGATATGTTAACTGTTGGTCCTAATATTGCGGGGTTGCCTCATTTAAGTGTTAATGTTGGTAATAATAAAGAGAATATGCCTATTGGAGCTATGTTTATTGGAAATTATTTAGATGAGAAAAAATTAATTGAAGTTGGAAAATTAATTTAATTGTTTACTTCTTTCATAATCTAAAAACTTATTTATAGATTCGAATGACCCAGAATCATTTTTTATTTCTTCTGGTTTTAGTATGAGATTTAAGGTTAATAATAAAAATAATTCCAACTTTCCAGGCTTTATCATCTCATCTCTAGGATCTATAATTAATACTTCCCTACATCTTAATGTTGGGTGTAGAGGTTTACTAAAAATGATCGCCATAGGACCTTCTTTTTCCCCTAAATAACGTAATCCTCCTTCTACGTATACATCTGACCTACCTGGAGCTCCAATGACTCCATTTAGATATAAAAAATTTATTGCTTTTCTAATATCTTCAAGATCAAAAGAATCATTTCTCCTTAGATAAGATGCTTTTATCATTATTATTCTCCTAAGTTCTTCTTTATATGGTCATCTTTTACTTCATCATACCCAAGATTAATAGAATATCTACTAACTTTTTCACAGTTTTTTAATAATTTTCTAGGATTCTTATCTGATTTTTTAGCTATTTTTTTAATTTGATCATCTGTTAATAATCTATTTCCAACTCTTTTTCTTATTATTTTTATACTATCTTCACCCGAAAGTTCTTCTAATTTTATTATGTTCTCTCCTATAATGTCTTTTAAACCATTACTAAACTTTATTTCTTTATAATCAGAGCTTACTAAAACTATTGATTTGAAGTATTTTTTATAACTTTGAACTACTTGATCAGAATCTTCTGCAAGTAAATCTTGGACTTCATCTAATAATAAAATCATATCATTTGGAACTTTTCCAAATATTCTAGAAAAAAATCCAGGTCTTTCATCCACTAATTTTTGAATGTCTAAATTATCTTCTGTTCTGTTACAACTATAATAAATTAATTTATTTTTCCCACCAAATTCTTTTATTATTTTCTTTAATATTGTTGTTTTACCTTTTCCGTATTCTCCTTCTATAAACAATACTTTTCCTTCATTAACTTTAGTGATCATATTATCTATATCATAACCATACAGCTCATTATGATATGCTGCTGGTTTAATACTGAATGGATTATTGTTGAATCCTACTTCTTCATACCAAATTTCCATTTTAATAATATTTTTCAGCTATGTTTTGTTTAGATTTTTCTAATTCGTTTTCTATTACTTCAAGATCTATTTCTTTTGGAATCTGTTCTTTTTTTGATTTTTTTTGATTTTTTTTTGATTGTTTTTTTTGTTCTTTTGCTAATTCTTTCTCAACTTTTTGTTTATATGTTTCTTTTTTTGGTTTTATTTTAATTAATTCTTCTTTATTTTCATTAGATTCTAGTTTTATTTCTTCTTTTGTATTAAAAACTTTAGTGATATGTTCTTGTTTTACAATTCTACTATAATTCTCAACTGCATATTTGGCTACTTTTTCACAATTTTTTATAAATTGTTTTGGATTTCTTTTAGATATTGAAAAGATTGATTTTATAGTTTCTTTTGAAAGTAATTCATTATTACCTACTCGAGATTCTATTATCTCAATTGCTTCTTCATTTTTTAGTTCAGGAAGTTTTTCTACTTTACTTATCCTATCTTTTAAACTTGGAGTGAAATAAACAGAATTGTAATCAACTCCTGAAAATACAACAGATCTTATATAATTTTGATCAAAGAAATATTTTAGTCTTTCACAATTTTTTTTAGAAAGATTATTAATATTATCAATTAAAATTATCATATCTTTTGGAGTTTTTGAGATAAGTTTTTTGATGAATCCATATTTGTTCATTACTACTCTTTCAATATTAAGATCATCTAATCTATTACAATCAATATATGCCACTCTTCCTTCTCCTTTATATTTGTTGATAGCAATCTTTAGTAAAGAAGTTTTTCCAAAACCATCTGGAGCTTCTATAAATATCATATTTCCTGATTCTAATGTGTAGATCATCTCATCTATCACATCTTCATAACCTATAAGTTCTGTAGTTTTATCTAATGAGAAGGGATTTGATTCAAAATTTAGTTCATTATGCCACATTTTTAAGCTCCTCAGCTTTTTTTCTGTAATGTTCTGATTCTTCATAGTAATCATTAGCTAATCCTGAATCTCCTAATAAATGATATTTTTCACCCTTTTTATGTGATTTTAAAGCTAGTTTATAGTATTTTTCTGGATTTTTACTAAATAGGCTATATGTCGCTATTAAACCTATGATTACTATTATTATCATAATCAAATTTTGTAAAAAACCCATTTTAATGATTTAAAATGTGTTCTTATAAGCTTTTCTTTAATCTAATCTATACATTTTCTTTAATCAAAAAAGATATAAATTACATATGAGGTTCAATAAAATGATAAAAATAGGATTAGAGTGTCATGTTCCTCTAAACAAAATAAAAACTAAGTTATTTTGTGGTTGTTCTCTACCTAAAGAGACTTCTGAGCCAAACACTCATACTTGTGTTACTTGTTTAGGTCATCCTGGATCCAAACCTGTATTGAATAAAGAAGCTATAAATCAATCTTTAAAATTATCTTTAGCTTTAAATTTTAAGGTTAATAATGAAATTTTCTTTTCTAGAAAAAATTATTTTTATCCTGATATGAATAAAAATTTTCAGATTACACAATATGAGATTCCTTTAGGTATAAATGGGGTGTTAAAGTTAGAAAATAAAGAAATAAAATTGAAGAGAATTCATTTGGAAGAAGACCCTGGATCATTAGTTCATCCAGAAGGAATGCAAAAATCTAGTTATGTTTTAGTTGATTATAATAGGGCTGGAATGCCTTTATGTGAGATTGTAACAGAAGCAGATTTAGAAAGTCCTGAAGAAGCGAGAGATTTTTTAAGAAAATTAATTTCAGTAATAAGTTATCTAGGAGTATATGATCCCAATAAAAATCCAATAAAAGTAGATGCTAATATTTCAATTAAAGAAAAAGGATACACAAAAGTAGAAATAAAAAACATTTCAGGATTTAAAGAAGTTGAGACTGCTTTATTGAATGAAGTAGATAGACAAAAGAATTCTAAAAAAGTAGAACAAGAAACAAGAGCTTGGGATTCTAGTAAAGGAATAACATTTTCATTAAGACAAAAAGAAGAAGAAATTGATTATGGTTATATATTTGAGGGAGACTTAGTAAAAGTAGAATTTGATAGAGATAAAATAAATAAATCTAAAGAAGAAATTCCAGAATTGGCTCATGAAAAGATTAAGAGATATCTAAAAGAGTTTAGATTAGATAAAAAAGATGCAGAGGTTTTATCACAAGAACATAAATTAGCTTTATTATTTGAAAAAGTATCTAAAGAAATAGATCCTATCTTAGCTGCTAGATGGTTAAGAAGAGAATTATTGAGAGTTTTAAATTATAATAAAAAAAGTATAGAAGACTTGGAAATAGATGAAAAACATTTGATTGATTTATTAAATCTAGTTGAGAAAAAACAAATAACAGATGCAAATGCAAAAAAGATTTTAGAAAAATTAATAAAAAAACCTTTTGATGTTAAAGAATATGTTAAAAAAGAAGGATTAAGAGTTATTGCTAAAGAAGATGAATTAGAGAAGATATGTGAAGAAGCTATCAAAAAAAATAAAAAAGCTGTTGAAGATTATAAAAAAGGAGAAGAAAGATCATTAAATTTCATTGTTGGACAAGTTATGAGGTTAACTAAAGGTCAAGCTAAGCCTGATGTTGTTAGAAAAATCATTATTAATAAACTTTCTTAAGATTCTATAGTAACTAAAGTATAATTGTTATCAAAATATTTTTTAGCCACCCTTACAACATCTTTTTGTGTAACCTTATTTATGTTTTTTAGATAATCATAAACTAAATTAGAATCTTTAATCATCTCCCAATCAACTAGACTAATAGACTCTTTTCTATTATCATCTATATCTAATAGAAATTTACCCTCTAAATATGTTTTTGCATCTTTTAGTTCTTTAGGATCAATATTCTTTATTTTATTTAATTCTTTTAGTATTATTTTTTTGACTAAACTTACATTTTTTTTATCCATTCCCACATAGATTGCAAAAAAACCATAATCTACTGAAGAATCATGATGTACTCCAACTGAATAGGCTAGCCCTCTTTTTGTTCTTATCTCATCAAATAATTTTCCTGATTGTCCTCTCCCAACAATTGCTCTAATAACCTCTAAAGCATAGAAATCTTTTTCCAATCTTTTTCCAACTTTATATCCTAAAACTAGATAAGAATGTAAAATTTTTCTTATTTCTTTTGTAATCTTATTTTTGTTTGATGGTTCTTTTACAATATTTCTTTTAGGAATTTTTTTATTTTTAAATTTTGAAAATGATTTTTCTATTTTTTTTAATGGATTATCTATATTGCCTACAACACTTATTATCATATTGTTAGGGCAATAATATTTGTTATAATATTCTAAAATATCTTGTCTTTTTATTGATTTCATTGATTTTTCATCCCCATAAATTGGATTTCTTGTAGGATGTTTTTCATATAAATTTTTTAAAAATAAGATCCATTGATACACTTTAGGATCATCTGTATGTAGATTAATTTCTTCTAAAATCACTTTTCTTTCTTTTTCTATTATTTTTGAATCAAATTTTGAATTTTGAATCATATCTGATAAAATATCCAATACTATGTTAAAATGTTTTTTTGGTATTGTTATGAAATAAACAGTAGCTTCATGAGAAGTAAATGCATTTAGATCTCCACCTAAACTTTCAATAGAGTTTGTTATTTCTTGAGATGTTCTTTTTTTAGTTCCTTCAAATAATAAATGTTCTATAAAATGGGAAATTCCTTCTTCTCCTTTAACTTCATAATTAGATCCTGTTTTAACTAAAACTGATAATGTTACAGAATTATTATTCTTTTTTTTAAAGATTATTTTCAATCCATTTTTTAACTTTTTTTTCATATTAGCCCAAAAATTTATATAATTTATAAGAGTTTCTAAGATGATGAAAATAAAAGAATTTCAAAATTATTTAAAAACTGAAGATATAGATTATACTTTATTTTTTTCAAATCCTACTGATAGAATAGATTTTAATTTTTTGTATTTTAGTGGATTTGATTCTGGAATTTTATTAATTACTCAAAATGATATAGTTTTGATTACTTCACAGATGGAATATCCAAGAGCTAAGAAAGAAGCTAAAATAAAGAAAATTATTGCTAGATACAATCCTTTTGAATATATAAATAAAATAAAAGCTAAGAAAGTTGGTTTAAATTATGAAAGAGTATCTTTAAATTCTAAATCTAGAATTAAAAAATATCTTAAACTGAAAAATTTTGTTGATATCTCTAAAAAATGTGATGAATTAAGGTTAACAAAAACACCTAAAGAGATTAATTACACAAAAAAAGCTTGTAAGATCACGGATGGTATATTTGAAGAGATTATAAACAATTTTAATTTTAAGACAGAGTTAGAAGTAGCAAACAAAATTCATTCTTTAATGGGTGGTGATGGATTATTAAATCTAAGTTTTAATCCAATAGTCGCTAATGCTAAAAATAGTGGAATAGCACATAGTAGCTTAACAAAAAATAAATTAAAAAAAGGATTTTTAGTTATGGATTTTGGAGTCATATATGAAAATTATTGTTCTGATTTAACAAGAACTTTTTATATTGGAAAACCATCTAAAAAAGAGATAGAAGATTATAATTTAGTTCTAGATGCTCAATTGAAAGCAATTAGTTTAATTAAGATAAATAAACCAGTTAGTGAATTAGATAAGGTAGTTAAAGATATGTTAGGTAAAAGATTTATACATTCTTTAGGACATGGTATTGGTTTAAGAATTCATGAAGCTCCTAGTATCTATCATTTATCAAAAGAAATATTTAAAGAGAATATGATCTTTACAATTGAACCTGGAATCTACAATAGAAATTATGGTATAAGAATTGAGGATGATATTTTGTTAAAGAAAAATAAAATAGAGATATTAACTAAATCTAGCAAGGAGTTGATAACACTATAACTCTGAAAAAAGCTGCGAAAGTTATTGTAAATACTTGTTTAAGTATAGAAAAAATGAGAGAGTTTTAGTTTTAACTGATTCCAAAAAATTAGATATTGCTGAAATCATATTAGATGAATCTACAGAAGTTGCTAAATACTCTAAATTATTAGAAAAAGAGATAGGAACACATGATGGAGAAGAACCTTCTAAAGAAATAGCTAAAGAAATGTTAAATTATGATGTTATAATTGCTCCAACTACACATTCTATATCTCATACTAAAGCTAAAGTAACTGGTAAGATTTTGGAAGACGAAAAAGTAATGGGGACTTGTCATATTGCTTTAGGAAGTAGTCTTGGTTTTGGAGGAAAAGTTAAAGTTCCAATACATTTGGATGGAGTGATTAAGAAGCCGACTATTTTTGTAGATGATGAAGAAATAATGAGAAAAGGAAAATTTAGGTTATAAGAATTTTCCGTTTTTAGATACTAATTTTCCATCTAAATAAATTTTCCCACCCTTTCTTAAATCTTTTATCATATCCCAATGCAAAGCTGATTTGTTTATTCCTTTACATTCTTCATAAGCTGAGCCTAATGCTAAATGTATTGTTCCACCTATTTTTTCATCAAATAAAATTTGTTTTATATATTTTTTAAGATTGTAGTTTAAACCTATGCCGAACTCACCTAATCTTCTAGAACCTTCATCAGTTGCTATTAATGTTTTTAGTAAAGACTCATTTTTTTTAGCTGTCGCTTTTATCACTTTACCATTTTTAAAAACTAAACTTATTCCATCAACTTCTTTTCCTGCATATATAGTGGGAAATGAAAAACTAATATAGCCATTTGCTGATGTTTCTACTGGAGCTGTAAAAATTTCACCATCAGGCATGTTATAAGATCCATCTGCTAATATGAACTTCCTTCCTTTAATACTAAATGTTAAATCTGTGTCATCATGAACTATTCTTACTTTTTTACCTTTACTCATTATATTAAATGCTCTATGCATTTTTTTAGATTCTTTTTTCCAATCTAAATTTGTAGCTCCATAAACAAAATCTTCAAATTCATCTAAAGACATATCTGCCTCTTGAGCTAAAGATTCTGTTGGAAATTCATAAAGAACCCATCTTTTTTTCAATCTTTGATATTTTATTGGTTCTAACACTTTTTGTCTAATTGATATTTTTTTAGGATTAATATTTGTTAACTCTCTTGTATTACTAGAACCATAAATGGCTATGTAAACATCTGCTTTTTTAGTTTCTTCCATTGCTAACTCTGGAAATTTTTTTAATTGAGCGTCAGAAGCTAGATTAAAATAATTATAAGTCATTCCAGGAAGTGAAATATGACTTATTGGAAATGCTCCTTTTTTTAATACTAATTTGTAAACTTCTAAAATTAAAGGAGTTGCACTTACTTCTCCATTTATTACAACATAATCTCCTTTTTTTACTTTAGTGGAATGATTAACTAATATCTCTGCAGCTTTTTTGACTCTTGGATCTGTCATTTATTGATAATAAAAGAAGTAATATATAAATGTGTTGTACTTATTAAATTCCAATTTTTGGAGGATTTTTTATAAGTTCTGTTATCAATTGGATTGTATAATTAACATCATCTATATGAGCTATCCCAACTGTGGAATGAATATTTCTAATTGATACAGAGATAGCAGTAGAAGGAATACCTTTTCTTGATAACATCATACTAGTAGCATCTGTAGTTCCAAAATCAGAAACTTCTAGTCTATAAGGAATCTTTTTCTTCTTTGCTAGTTTTTTCAAACATTCATCTAATTCTAGATTTGCTAATAATTCAGCATCTTTTACAGTTATATATGTTCCTGAACCAATTACACATTCTCCTCTAATGTCTGAATCATGGGCATCTGTTACATCTACTGCAACTCCCCATGCTGGATCTATTTGATATACAGATGTTTTTGCTCCATATAATCCCATCTCTTCTTGTACTGTGAATACTAAATAAAGATCTACATTTGGTTTTTTAATTTTCTTAGCAATTTTTGTTAAAATATAACATCCAACTCTATTGTCTAAAGCTTTTCCAGTAAATAATTTTTTATTGCCTAAATATTTAAATGAATGACTAGGAATGACATAACATCCAATTTCTATTCCTACTTTTTTAATTTCTTTTTTATTTAATCCTGTGTCAACATAAAGCTCATCCATTTTAGGTTTTTTTTCTATATCCATCCCTTCATGTAATTCTGGAAATGATACAATCCCATTACAAATAAATTTTCCAGTTGGTGAAAACAAAAAAACATTTTGTCCTAATAATGTCAATGGGTCTATTCCCCCTACTGGAGAAATTCTTAGAAAACCATTATCTTCTATCTTTTTAATCATTAATGCTATTTCATCCATATGAGCAGCAAACATAACTTTTTGTCCTTTTCCTTTCTTATGTGCTATTAAATTTCCAAATCCATCTACCCACATTTTATCAACATATGGCTTTATTTCTTTCTTTATTATCTCTCTTACTGCTTTTTCGTTTCCACTTGGTCCGAATGCATTAACTAACTTTTGTAGTAATTCCATTTTAAGTTGGGGTGTCTCCACAATTCATATAACTACATATTAATCCTTTATGTTTAAAAAGTTTTTTTGTACATCTTTTTATTGAAGAATCTAAAATATCAATTGCTTGGTCTATTTCTTTTATTGTTGTTATGTATGGGGGAATTAATCTTATGCCTTCATGTCCACACCCTAATAAAACTAATCCATTTTTCAAACATTCAATAAGAACATCATCTCTCATCTTTTTATTATCTAAATCAAAAGCTTGCATTAATCCAATTCCTCTTTGATTTTTTATATTAAGTTCATTTAATCTTTTTTTCATATAATCTCCAGTTTTCTTTATGTTATTCAATAATTTTTTTCTTTTTATTATCTTTATGGTTTCTAATCCCAAAGCTAAATCTAAAATATGTCCGCCTCCCCATGTTGAAGAGATAGCTCCTGATTCTGGAGTAAATTTTTTATTTGCTATTGATGCTCCTACTTGTAATGCTTTAGCAGAACTCATTAAATCAGGAGTTACATTAAAATTATTAATGGCCCACCATTCTCCTGTTCTCCCCATTCCACTTTGTACTTCATCAGATATTAAAGGAATATTATATTGCTTTGTTGTTTTTCTTAGATCTTTTAACATTTTTTTAGAAGCAACATTATAGCCTCCTTCTCCTTGTATTGGTTCCATAATAACAAATCCTATAGAACTTGACCCATTTTTCTTAATTATTTTTTTTAATTGATCAGATGCATCTTCATTAAATGATAATTTTTTATTAGAAATTTGTAAATAATTTTTTTTATAAACTTCTTTAGAATGTGTTAATGATAAAGCCCCTAGTGTTCTTCCATGAAAACTTCCTTTGAATGATATTCCAAATTTTGTTTTTGGTCTTTTTCTCATACAAAGTTTAATAGTGTTTTCAACAGCTTCAGCTCCAGAATTAATTAAAAAAGCAGAGTTTAATGTTTTTGGAGTTATAGTTAATAATTCTTCTAATAATTCTAGATGTTCTTTAACAATAAAATCTTGTCCTGCATATTTAATTGGTTCTCTTTTTGAATGTTTTTGAATTATTTTTTTTAAATCTTTATTATTATAACCAAGAGGATTAGAAGCTATTTGAGAAGCAAAATCTAGAAATAAATTATTATCTACATCATAAAAATAACAGCCTTGTCCTTTATGAGAATGAACAAAAGGATAGGTTATTGAGCCACCTAAATTAATCTTGTTTAATCTACTCAATATCTTTTGAGATTTAGATCCTGGTAGCTTTTTAACATTAGGTTTCATGTTATCCCTTTATTTTTGTAGATCTAAATTTTCCACCTTTTTTGTACACTCTTCTCTTTCTTTTTAGTCTTTTTTCTTTCTTTGTTTTTCTTTGGTGTCCTGTTGAATAATCTCTCATCTTAATCAATCCCCTGAGTTTTTTGTAATTTTCCTGAATAATCAATATAAATTGCTTTAGTCTCTGAAAATTCATGTATTCCTTCTATCCCTGCTTCCCTAGTTCCATTTCCAGTTCCTTTAACTCCTCCAAATGGTAGATGAACTTCCGCCCCAATTGTTGAAGAGTTAACATAACTTATTCCAGATTCAACTTTATCAATAAATTTGAAAGCATTAGCAATATCATTTGTATAAATTGAAGAAGATAATCCATATTCAATATTGTTAGCTACTTTTATAGCTTCATTTAAATCATTTATAGGAACTATAGCTAGACTAGGACCAAAAATTTCTTCTTTTGCTATTCTAGCATTAGATGAAACATCAGTAAATATTGTTGGTTTGTAAAAAAATCCTTGTCCTTTAACAATATCTCCACCAGTTAATAATTTTCCTTCTCTTTTTCCTATTGAGGTGTATTTATGTGTTTTTTCAACAGCTGCTTTATTAATTAAAGGACCAACATCCGTTGAACTTTTTAATCCATGCCCTAATTTAAGTTTTTCTACATCTTTTAATAATAAATCTTCAAATTCTTCTTTAACATCTTTATGTATTATAACTCTAGAAGCTGCAGTACATCTTTGTCCTGTTGTTCCAAACGCTCCCCATATAACTCCTTCTTTAACTAAATCTAGATCTGCATCATCCATTACTATAATTGGATTTTTCCCCCCTAATTCTAATCCAACTTTTTTAATTCCAGCATTTTTTAAAATAAATTCTCCTGTCCCTCTATTTCCTGTAAATGAAATTCCTCTAACATCTGGATGATTAATCATTCTTTTTCCTACAGTAGCTCCTGGTCCTGTAATTAAATTTACTACTCCTTTTGGCACTCCAGCTTTTTCTAAAATTTTTATCATTTCAATTCCACATAAGGGAGTATCAGAACTTGGTTTGAATACAATTGTATTACCACAAATTAATGCTGGACTTAGTTTCCAAGCAGGAATTGCTGTTGGAAAATTCCATGGAGTTATTAAAGATACAATTCCTATTGGCTTTCTAACAGTCATACAAAATTTATTTTTTAATTCACTTGGAGTTGTATATCCAAATAATCTTCTACCTTCTCCAGCCATATATTCAAAAATATCAATTGCTTCTTGTACATCTCCTAACCCTTCTTTTAGAACTTTACCCATTTCAGTTGTTACTAATCTTCCTAATCTTTGTTTGTTTTGTTTTAATAATCTAACAATTTCATATAGAATTTCTGCTCTTTTTGGAGCAGGAGTATCAGACCATTCTTTAAATGAATTTTTTGCTGCTTCAATTGCTGAATCAACATCTTTTTCATTTCCTAATTGGAATTTTCCTATTGATTGATTAGTGGCTGGATCTAAACTTTGAAATGTTTTTTTAGAACTAGATTCAATCCATCTTCCATTAATATAATTTTTATAGACTTTCATATTACCTCTTTTTATTATTTAATGGATTGTTTAATTTAAATGTTTTGTTTACTACTTTAAACACCATAAAATAATAGCTTTAGCGCTATGTAATCTATTTTCAGCTTGATCAAAAATAATACTTTTTTTACCATCCATTACTTCACCACTAACTTCATAATTTCTTTGAGCAGGTAAACAATGCATAAATAAAGCATTTCCTAATATATTTTTATTTACTTGATATTTCTTAAAGATTTTTACTCTTTTACTTTTTTCTTTTTGATTAATATGATAACTCATCCAAGTGTCTGTATACATAATGTCTGCTTTTATTTTTCTTGGATTGTTTTCAATAACAACTTTTGAATTATGTTTTTTAGCAAACTTTTTTGAGTTTTTAATAAATTTATCTTTTGGCATAAATTGTTTTGGACAAAATATATAAATATTAATTCCAACTTTAGAACAAGCATGCATTAAAGAATGAGTTACATTTCCATCTCCGTCTCCGTAATAAGCTAGAGTTAATCCTTTTAATTTTTTGAATTTTTCTTTTATTGTTATTAAATCTCCTATAGCCTGACAAGGATGATTTGAATTACTTAATGCATTTATTACAGGAATATCTGAATTGGAAGCTAATTTTTTCAATTCTTCATGGTCATAAACTCTAGCAGTTAATAAATCACAATATCTAGAAATTACTTTAGCTGTATCTTCTATTGTTTCTTTTCCTTTATTTAATGGAGACCCCAATAAATCATAATAAATTGCATTCCCACCCATTTGGTTCATAGCAACCTCAAAACTTATTCTTGTTCTTAAAGAAGGCTTCTCAAACATTAATAACATTGTTTTATTTTTTAGTTTATTATAATATAATCTTGGATATTTTTTTATTCTTAATCCTAAATTAATTAAGTAAAGAATTTCTTTTTTAGATAAATTTTCTAGAGTTAAAAAATCTTTCATTTTATTTTTAATTTTTTTAATACTTTTTCTAAATTTAATCTTCCAACTTCATTTAATTCATAATCAACATTAACAATTTCTTTATTTATTTTAATTAATTTCAGTAAATTAACAGGACTTCCATCAATTACTACATCACATTTAGATTTGTTTATTGTTTTTTGTAAAGATTTAATTTGTTTTTTTCCATATCCCATTGCTGGAAGTATTTTCTTTAAATGGTCATATTCTTCATAGACTTTCTTAATAGATTTTTCTGCATATCTTTCTGCATCTATAATAGATTTAGCTTTATACTTTTTAGCAGCAACACTTCCCGCTCCATAAGTCATCCCCCCATGAGTTAGTGTTGGACCGTCTTCTACAATTAAAACCCTTTTATTTTTTATTAACCAAGGCTTATCTACAATTATATCAGATTTAGCAAAAATTACTTTTGCTTTAGGATTAATTTTTTTAATATTATCAAATACTTTCTTAACATTTTCTTTATTAGAAGTGCCAATTTTGTTTATAACAAAAACATCAGCCATCCTAAAATTAGATTCTCCAGGATGATATAATAATTCATGTCCAGCTCTGTGTGGATCAACAACAACTATATGTAAATTTGGATAATAAAATGGTAGGTCATTATTACCTCCATCCCATATTATTACATCTGCTTCTTTTTCTGCTTTTTTTAATATTTCTTTATAATCAACTCCTGCATACACAACTATCTTATTATTTATCCATGGTTCATACTCCTCTCTTTCTTCTATTGTAACATCATTTTCTTTTAGATCATCATAATTAGCGAATCTTTGTATTTTTTGTTTTGTTAAATTTCCATAAGGCATGGGATGTCTAATAACAACTACTTTATACCTCCAATTTTTTAATATGATTCCTATCTTTCTTGAAGTTTGTGATTTTCCAGAACCTGTTCTAACTGCACATACAGATATTATTGGCTTTTTGCTCTTAATCATAGTTGAATTTGGACCAAGTAATATGAAATTGGCTCCATTAGATATTACAATGGAGGCTAGATGCATAACATATTCATGACTTACATCTGAATAAGAAAAAACAACTTCATCAACTTTTAATTTTTTAATTAATTTTGGTAGTTTAGATTCTGGGTAAAATGGAATATTTTTTTTGTATAATCTCCCAGCTAATTGTTTTGGAAATTTTCTTTTTTCTATACCTGGAATTTGAGTTTGGGTGAATGCAACTACTTCATGTCTAGGATTATTTTTAAAGTAAGTTAAAAAATTGTGGTAGTCTCTACCTGCTGCTCCTAAAATTATCACCCTCTTTTTCATTTTTATAATTTATAAATTTGTGAATACTTTTTCTTCAAATATCCAACTAATATGTCTGGATTTAATCCTTGTTTGCAAGTTTTCTTGATTATCTCTTCAGCTTTTAATGTAGATCCATAACTATGAAAATTATTTTTTAACCATACCTCAACATTACTAAAATTTCCTTTTTCTATCTCTGATTCAATATTTTTTCTATCTTTTAATAGTTTTTTATATAATTGTGCTGCATAAATAACTCCAAGAGCGTAGGTTGGAAAATATCCTATAGAACCAAGTGACCAATGTACATCTTGTAAAACCCCTTCTGAATTATTTTTAGGTTTTATGTTTAGATATTCTTGCATCTTTCTATTCCATACACTTGGAAGATCTTTAACTTTAATAGAACCATCAATTAATCCACTTTCTATCTCAAATCTTAATATGATATGTAAAGGATAACTTATTTCATCTGAAGTTACTCTTATTGGATTATCCTTTATTTTATTTATAAATCTAAACCAATCATGAAAATTAGTGTTAAGGTTAAATTTTTTATTAAATCTTGGAAAAT
>JASLOB010000026.1 GCA_030745695.1 Candidatus Nanoarchaeia archaeon
AGTGCTTCAGAAACATTTTTTCTTGTTGAAGTTGATTTAATGTTTTTCGCAGTTCCTTTTTCAGCTTCAAGTTGTCTTTGCACAGAATTAACATCATAACCTGTAGGAATATAAACACTTATCAATTCTGTCTGTCTTCCCTTATAATTCTCAAGAACTTCTAAGAGATCTTCTAATTCATTTTTATCTAATACCATAATGAATGAATAAAAAAGATGTTTAAATAATTAATCAATAAATTCTACTTTAAATTTCCCTTCTTTGATTTCTTTAGCATTTGTAACTATCTCTAAATCATCTAAGACATTTTCCAAAAAGTTTCAAAATATATTTTAAAACTGTCTTGAACGTCTTTATTCTCAATTAAAAATCCTTTAGGATTTGTTGTTAAAAAATAAATAAAAGTTTTATTTTTATAAAAGATTACAATCATATTAGTGACAAGGAATTTAGGAAGAAACTTAATTTTAGAATTTAAATATGTCGCTTTTTCTAAATTATCTTTTGTTTCAATATTTGCAAGCATTTTCATTTTAATTTTCTTTTTCGCTCTTCTTGTATGATAGTTTTGAAAAAACTCTCGTAGACCTGGAAAATCTTCCCCATAACTTGCACCAAGAACATAATAACTTTCTCCAGCCTTTAATTCAGTTAATATACCATTATAAAAATTCATAATCGCTTTAGTTCCATCATAGACAATTGCCTCATTTTTTACAGGTAATAATTTTCGTTGTAAATTAATTTGAGGTATCAATTCTTTAACTTTCTTTTTTTTCTCACTTAATTCTTTCTCTTTTAATTCTAATAGTTCAATAATCCTTCTTGGATCCATTGCTTTAAAGTTTCTAGTCTTATTTATTATCACATGACCAACTAATCCTTTCTTTTCTAACCGTTCAAGTATTTTATATACCTTAGAAAGTGAAACACCTGATTTAAGTGCAATTGGACCAGTACTAACAGTTCCTAAAACAGTCAATGATAAATATATTTTTGCTTCCCCTTCAGTTAAACCAATATCTTCTAATAATTTTGGATCCATCAGAAAAGAAAAATACAATATGATTTAAAAATATTTCTATTTTTACCCCCTTGGGGGAACATTAAATATAAATACCTCATTCTATTGTAGTTACTATAAAGTTTTTACAACTTCAAATTAAACGAATTACATAAATATAGAGAAAAATAAAATGACCAGACAAACTTATAATAAAAAAATAAGTGAAAAGGATTTAACTGCACTTAGTAAGGAATTAAGCCTAGAACTTGCCTACTTAGGTAGTAATGCTGAAAGTGCGAGGCTTGAAAATATTCTAGAAACAAATTCAGATTTTTCGATAAAAGATTTGAGAAAAAAAGTCTTTAAAAATACTTTAGGAGTTTCACTTGTTGAAGATGCTAGCGGTCTTTTGATTTTAAGTATGGGTTATGGTCTGTCTCAAACACCATTAATTATGGCTACTGCATTTGCTTTCATGGGGGGCGCAAGTTTCTTGGCTTCAGGTATGATACATGGAGGAACAGCTATAAAAAATTACATTACACATTACAATAAGCCAGTAAATTAATGTTTAAACAATAAGACAAAAACTTAAATTAATAATAATTCTCTTAAACTATTTTATGAGTTGCAATTAAATCTTTTTAACTAAATAAACTCCACATTGAATTCTTTTCCTTCTTTAATTTCTTTAGCATGAACCATATTTTTAAAATCATCCCTCATTCCTGAAGAATTTAAAGCTCTTATATTTCTAGATTCTAATGTCAAAATAATTTCAGAATTCATTGATTTTTTATTTTTAGTTCTTTCTTGATTAATCATTAAATAAAGCGATTCAGCCATTCTTAAATAGGAAGAAGATTGTGTATCTTCTTTAGATTTTGGCCATTTAGTTAAATGAATACTCTTATTTTTTTCATATTTACTAAAATGTTTTTGATAAATTTCTTCTGTAATAAAAGGCATTATTGGAGCCATGAGTTTTAAAATCGTTAAAAGAGATTGATATAATGTATATTGTGCAGATAATTTTTTATCTCCTTTTTCATTATAGATTCTACCTTTAACTAATTCGATATAAAATGTAAAATAACGCCAGAAAAAATCTTCAGTTCTAGATTTAGCAACAGAATAATTATATCTATTAAAACTACCTGTAACATTTTTAATTAAATGTTGTATTTCTTCATCAAATTCAATATCTGTTCCTACTCTTTTCTTCGGCTTCTTCCCATTAAACCCTTCTAAATTCATAAAAACAAATTTTGAAGCATTCAATAATTTATTAACAAGTTTTTTTCCAGTAACAAGTTCTTTTTCTTGATAATCTGTATCTTCGCCTAATTTAGAACTAGCTGCCCAGAATCTTAATGCATCAGAACCATATTTTTCCATAATTTCTTTAGGATCAATAACATTTCCTTTTGATTTACTCATTTTCTCTCCTTTAAGTGTAACAAATCCAGAAACCATCATATTTTCCCAAGGAATCTTATTTTCATGATAAAGTGATTTAACAATTGTATAAAAATCCCAAGTTCTGATTATATCATGAGCATTATTTCTAAATGAAAAAGGAATTTTTATTTTAGGCGCCTTTGATTTATCAAAGGAATCATAAGAATGATTGATTAATGATGATGCAATCTGAGGAGAAATAGAAGAAGTTGCCCATGTATCTAAAACTTTAATTTCAGGAACAGCATCTTTTTTACATTTAGGACATTTCTTTTTGGTTTGCAAAGGATCAATGGGAAGTTCTTTTTCCTTAGGTAATATTATTTTACTTGTGCCCTTTAGGGTATTACATTTCTTACATTCCCAAACAGGAATTGGAATTCCAAAATGTCTTTCTCTAGAAATACTCCAATCCCATTCCAAACCATTTACCCAATTTTCATATCTTTTTCGCATAAATTCAGGATGCCATTTAACTTTTCTGCCTTGTTCAATTAATTTCTTTTTCTTATCTAAAATTTTAATAAACCATTGCTCTGTTGG
>JASLOB010000027.1 GCA_030745695.1 Candidatus Nanoarchaeia archaeon
GTTAATAAAAATAATTTAGATGAGATAAAACAAAAAATAATTGAACCAATAAAAGAAGTTGTTATAGACACTTCTTTAAATAAAGAAACTAGGATTTCTGCATTAAATTTATTGAAAAATAGAGTAACTAACGACTTAGAAACATTAAGTAAAAATCTAATAAGTAAAAATGAGAAAGAAGAAGATGTTGATGCAGAATTAAGATTACTTCTTGACTTTATTACTAGTAATGAACAAAAAAATTTAGTTTCACCTGAATCTAAAGATGAAGCAACATCAATTAAAGATTTGTGGAATTTAGCAATTCAATCTTATGCTCAATTAATAAGAGATTTTCCAAATGAACAAGACAGTGATGGTCAATTATTATCTGTTAAAGCAAGAGAAAGAATAGCAACTGTTAATTATGTTTCTGGAGATAGGGAAGGAGCAATTAAGGCTTATGAAGATTTATTAAATCAACAACCTAACTACAAAGAAAAACAATTAATCGATACCAGAATTAAAAATTTAAAAGGACTTTTAACTAATTTTGGAACTAAACCAGAGACATTTGAAGAAGATGGGGAAGAAGTAATAATCAAATTATTAGATGTAAAAAAATCTAAAGATGAACAACAAAAAGTCACATTACAAATTGATAATAGAGATGTAAAAGTAGTAATAGGAGACATAATAATAAATAAAAAAGATTATGTATGGAAAATAGAGAGTATAAAAGAAAAAAGTGTTGTTATAAGGAGACAAGTTACAGATAGTAGAGGAACTAGAACTGAGAGAATAACATTAACAACAAGTTTGAAAGGGGTTCCTATAGGAAAAAATAAACGTGACAAAAGAATTAAGATAAAAAATGTTGATCTCAAAAGAGAAGCCCACATAACTATCTTGCCAGATACTGAATCAGCATTCAGTGAAGCTTCATTTACAATACATGTTGATGTAGATAAAAGAGCAATAAGAGATTCTATATTTAGTAGTAGTCTAGACAAAGAAATTAATAAAACTAGAAAATTAATAGAAAGAGTAGATAAATTAATCAAAGATATGGAAAAAGTTCATAAATTCTGGATTAATTTTTGTTATGTTACTTTTGGATCATTATGGGCTAAGAATTTAATACAAGGAGTGTTTACAAATGAAGGAATAGCTAGGGAAAAAATAAGAGATAAATGGGTTGAGGATTATAATAAAGCAAGAAAGGATGGAAAAGCAAAAGGGACATTTGATAACTATGTTATAAACAATGCTGATAAATACAATAAAGATTTAGAAGCTGCTGAAGGAGCAATTAATTCTATACAAAGTGGTGCTTTATGTGACTTACCAAAAAAAGAGATGGTAGATTTACAAAATAAAGATAGACTAAAGGATTATTGTTTCTCTAAGATTATGTATAACAATCCAGATCCCTCAATTAAAGAAAGATATGTAACTCAATATGAAGATGCAGAAAGAGATCTAAGATTAGCCTTTGAAAGAGATAAAGTAGATAGATTATCTAAAGAGAAAGAATTTAAGAAAGTACAAGATGAATTGAAAAAAGCAGGTATAATTGTTAAAGATAAATCTGAGTATTTATTAAATAAAGACAGAATATTAATAACTTATAATAATTATTTAGAGAGAAGAGCATTAGGAGAATATTTTTATGGTAACCCAAACATAACTTCGTTATCAGACAATCCAAAAGAAAATAAAGGATTTATGGCATCCATAAAAGATACATGTCTAGTAACTTGTTTCAAAAAAGCATTAAATCATGTAAGAGATACACAATATGCAAAAGCTATAGGATTTGGTCCAACTATTTTAAGTAAATTTTCTACTAGAATTAAAGGAGACCAAAGAGTATTAGTTGACGGAAGAACTGAATATGAAATATATTCAGATTCTGAATGTGATGATAAAAAGAGGATTGGGACTGCTGAAATAAATGTAAAAAATAAGTACTATGTTAAAAAGCCAGGTTGTGGACCAGTTCAATTTGGAGAACAAAAAACAGCCACATTAAAATATACAAAAAAATTATCTGTTAATAAAGGTGGAAAAGCTAAAGGATTAATTGAATTTATTAGCGTCTCTCCATTATTGTATGCACAAATAGATTATTCTACAGGTGGTGCAAGAAAGGGAGTAACTATCTTTAAAAGAACTCTACCAAATGCTGAATTAGGGACTGGAACTGCATTAGGAGATATAGCTTCAGTAATAAAACTTTGTGGTTCTAAAGTTAAAAGCCAACAAAATATTTTAACAGATCAAGATTGTAAAGGATTAAGAGAAGTTAGTCTTAAAGTAAACACTTGTAATAGTCAACTGGGAAAAAGAAATTTCAAAACAGGAGCCCCTCTAAGATGTGGTTATCCAATAGAAGATGTAAAAACTACAGAAGTTGGAAGAAGTTGTGTAGACTTTATGTCTCCACAAGATTGTGCAATTCTATTCAATGCTTGTGATCCAGTATTATGTCCAAGTTCTAGATGTAATTTTAATGGAAGATGGCAAGTAAACAATGTAGCACAAACAGGAATAGTTGGTAGTTTAGTCCTATGCTCTCACAATTCTGTTTTAGCAGGTGGTGAAGTTGCAGTTCCTGTTTGTTTAACTGGGTTGTTAGGGGGATTGCAAAACATAAAGTCTATGTTACAAGGATATAATGAATGTTTGAATGTTAAAAAAGTAGAAGGAAAATCTGTGGGAATTTGTGATAAGATAAGAAATGTATATATGTGTGATATATTATGGAGGGAAGGAATAGCAATATTCAATCTTAAAAATGGATTACTAGGAATATTAAGTGATAAACTATTTGATGTTGGAAAAGGTGGAGGAGAATATGCTAACTTTAAAGGTTCTCTAGACAATTCAGTTAATACATTAAAATTCTTTACACAAGATTATGCTAAAACAGTTTTCGCTTCTTATTCAGGAGGAAGTTTAGATGAAATAGGAACAGAAATTTGTAAATCATTTATTGGGGCTAAACTTCCAGGAGAAGGATTTTTTGATCAAATAACCAGACCAGTATCTCCTCCACAATTTACAGCTATACTTGATTCACTACCATTTTCAGAAGTTGGCAGTACTCAACAATCACAATATAGTGTATTTCATCATATTTATGCTGGAGCTAATGAACCTATAACTTATAGTGTTTATCTAAGAGCTGTTGATCAAGATGGAAGAAGTTTCTTACCATTCTCCTATATAATTAGAAATAAAAGATTAGATTCAGGGTCATTTAATGAAGAAAATAATGATTTTACAGCAATAGCTGGTTATAATGAGGTATGTGTTGAAATAAATAGTAGAACACAAACTAGAAGAGTAGAATGTGGATTTGGTAAAGTGACAACTGACTTTGGAGTTAATATGTTAAATAATATTTATACTGCAAAAGAAGCGCAAAAGAAAATAAATTCAGCAGAAGAATGTGTTCCAGAAGCAGGAAGATTAACTTCATTAAACTATCAAAGTGGATCTAATTATCAAGGAGGAATTGATGTAACACAAGCTGTTGTTGGAAGTTTTTCAACTGGATTAACACAAACAGGAATAGTAAGAAAATGTTCTGGATTTAATCCAGGAATTGGAACTAGTCCACAAAATTGGGTTGCTGTAGGCACATGTGGACAAGATAATAAGAAAAGAGATTTAGGAACTTGTTGGTTATACAGACCTGCTGTAAGTAGATTGATAAAAGACACACAACTTAGAAATGAAACTGAAATTAATTTAAAAAGTCTACAAAAAAAACTAGCAGAAGAAGGATTAACTGGGTTGAATGTTTTATCACAAGAAGAATCATTAAATGTATTATCAGAAGCAGATAAATTATTTGAAGAGTTAAAAAAAGAAGGAAGTGAAGAAGGATTTAGAAAATTAACTGAAAGTTATAGACTAGCTTCTAATACTCTAATTGAGAATATAGCAGCTAAAGCATTATTTAGATTAGGTAATTCTTATGAAGAATGGGCTAAGTTTAGAAAAGGAGAGATAAAAACTAGAAATGAAGAAAGTAAAGAATTAAAAGAAATAGAAAAATGTCCTGGATTATTTGTTTATGATAAATCTAAATATAAATCAGATCTTTTAGCATGTCCTTCTACTTGTTCAAGACAGGAAGGTTGTTTTTGTGGATTAAAGAGAGGGTATACTCAAAAAAACCCTAATTGTGGTAGTATAGGACAAACTTTTACTAAGGAAGAAACTGGATTGGATGAAGATATAAAAATAGAGACTATCAATGGAGTAAATGATATCACTGCTGAAAGTAGTACAAGAGTATATAGTTTTGTTAGGGGTGAATGGATAAGTATAGGAGATATTGGTTCTGATGAAATATTAGATATTAAAAAAATCCCAGAATTTTGTAAAAAAGTAAAGTTATGTATAGACTATAATAAAGAAGATTATAAAGATGTAGCAAAAGATTATTGTAATTCTGATTTATGTAATGTTGGTTCTTGTTCATGGGATGATATAAGAAACACTTGTAAAGAGGAATTTTTTGAATGATGAGTATTCTTAACAAATCTTTAAATTTATTCAAAAAGAAATTATTTTATTTTATTTTTATAGATGGATTATTTTTTATTTCATTATTCATACTTTTAAATTATTCAAGAAATAAGATTCAAAGTTATCTAAAATTAATACAACAATATATCCCTCAATTAGATGTAGTACAAAGCTTATTAAGAGAATCAACAACTTTAGAAAATTTAGAACAATCTAATTTATTACTAGAAAAAATAAGCTCAGTTATGAATGAAGCTTTGTTTTTTGGATATTTAATAATCCCATTATCTATTTTCATATTATGGGTTGTATTTCAAGGGTTAAGCTATAAACTAATTTCAGAAAATAATTTTAGTAAAATTTTAGATTACAAATTTTTTATGAAATTTTTAATTTTAACATTACCATTTTTTATTATATTAACTTTTGCAATATTTCAATTTTTAGCTATGTTTTCAGATTTAATTCCTTATTATGGGGGTATATTTAATCCAACTTTCATGTTATTTGTTATAACTTTAGGACCGTTGATCTTATTCTACTTCTTATTTATATTCTACTCCTTATTAAACAATAATAGTTTATTAAAAACTTTAAAAAAAGGATTTTTAATAGCAATTAAAAAAATATATTTTCTATTTCCTTTATACTTAGGATATCTAACTATCTTTATTTTATTTTTAGTTGCATTTCTAAATAATTTCGTTTTTTATATAGGAAACTTTAATGCTTTTTCAATTATTAATTTAGTAA
>JASLOB010000028.1 GCA_030745695.1 Candidatus Nanoarchaeia archaeon
CATATTTTAGAATGAATGCTAAAAAATCTGGACAGTTTGAACATACATTAATCATAGCAGATGAAGGTTCAGAAGTTCAATATATAGAAGGTTGTTCAAATCCATTGTTTAAAGATGCTTATAATCTACATGCAGGTTGTGTAGAAATTTATGTTAAGAAAAATGCTAAAGTTAGATATACTTCAATGGAATCATGGAGTAAAAAAACTTTTAATTTGAATACAAAGAGAGCAATTGTATCTAAAGATGGAGTTATTGAATGGATTAATGGTAATACTGGATCAAATACAACAATGCTTTATCCTTGTTCTTTATTAACTGAACCTGGAGCAAAATGTGAATCTATTGGAATTGCTTATGCAGGAGAAGGACAAAATCAAGATACTGGAATGAAAGTTATCCATCTAGCTTCTAATACTAACTCAACTATAATATCTAAATCAATTAGTAAAGATGGTGGAATTACTTCATATAGGGGATTATTAAAGGTTGTAAAAGGAGCTAAAAACATAAAATCAAATGTACAATGTGATGCATTAATGATGGATAATAAATCTCAATCTAACACATTTCCAACAATGGAAATAAAAGAAAATGATAATGTTGATATTGCACATGAAGCTACTGTTGGAAAAATTGGACAAGATCAAATATTTTATTTAATGTCTAGAGGTTTATCAGAAGAAGAAGCCACAAAAATGATTGTTAGAGGGTTTATGGAACCTGTTTCAAAACAACTTCCATTAGAATATGCTATTGAATTTAATAGATTAATTGAATTGGAGATGGAAGGATCTTTAGGTTAAATTATGAGAGGGTGATAAGGATTAGTGAGAGAAATGATATATACAATAAAGGAAGAAACTGTAAAAGAGTTATCTAGTAAGTTAAACGAACCCAAATGGCTTTTAGATCTAAGATTAAAGGCTTTAAATGAATTTAATAAAATTCCTACACCTAACTTAAAATATAGTATGTCTGTTTTAACAGATACTAATAGAATTAATTTTGAAGATATCAATACTTTAAATCAGATTTCTGATACAGTTAAAGTAGAAAATAAAGATGTTATTGTTCTACCTTTTGAAGAAGCATTAAAAAATAATGAATATTCTGAATTAATTAAAAAATATTTCATGACTTCTATAAAAAATAATAAATTTACATTACTTCATAAAACTTCATTTGGAAGAGGAATCTTTGTTTACATCCCAAAAAATGTAGAAGTTAATGATTCTATTCATATTAATCTAAATGTAGATACTAATACACAATTAGATACAATCTTTTTAGTAGCTGAAGAAAATTCAAAAGCCAATATAATCCAAACAAAAAATAATGAAAATAAATCTTTTTATTCAGAAATTGTAGAAGTTTTTACTAAAAATAATTCAAAAATAAATTTTTCAACAATCCAAAATTTAAATGAAGAATCTATTAATTTAGTAACAAGAAAATCTAATGTTGATAAAGATTCTAATTTTGATTGGTTAGATTGTTACCTAGGAAGTTCTTTTACATTAGCAGATGTTACAAGTATATTAAATGGAGAAGGGGCTTCTTCTAATAATTATAGTTTATTTTTTGGAGCTAATCAACAAAACTTTGATCTTTGTTTTAATACAATACATAATGCCCCAAATACAAATAGCGATATGATTAGTAAAGGAGTTTTAAATGATAAAGCGAAAACTATTTGTCGTGGTTTAATAAGAATTGAATCTAATGCCTCTGGTTCAAATGGTTTTCAAAAAGAAGATATTTTATTGTTAAGTAAAGATGCTGAAGTAGATCCTATTCCAAATTTAGAAATTAATAATCATGATGTTAAATGTTCCCATGGTGCTACTGTATCTCAAATAAATGATGAAAATTTATTCTACTTAAAATCTAGAGGAATAGAAGAAAAAGAATCTAGAAAGTTAATTGTTAATGGATTTTTCGAGCATTTTATAACAAAAATAGAAAATGAGAATCTAAGAAATGAATTAAAAAAATTAATTGGAGCGAAACTAGCATGGTAGCTATAACAAAAAATAAAATGGAGAAGTTAAGAGAAGATTTTCCAATTTTATCTAGAAAGATTCATGATAAACAATTAATTTATTTAGATAATTCAGCAACAACACAAAAACCAATACAAGTAATAGATACAATAATAGATTATTATTCAAATTATAATTCAAATGTACATAGAGGATTACATAAGTTAAGCGAAGAAGCAACTTTAAAATTTGAAGAAGCCCATAAAAAAGTTGCTAAGTTTATTAATGCAGATTTTAAAGAAGTAATATTTACAAAAGGAACAACAGAATCACTAAATCTTTTAGCATATTCATTATCTAATCAATTAAAAAAAGGAGATGAAATTGTATTAACACAAATGGAACATCATTCTAATTTAGTTCCATGGCAACAAATAGCAAAAAAATTAGGATTAAAACTTAAATTTATAAAAATAAAGAATGATGGTACTTTAGATTTGGAAAACAATCCAATAAATAAAAAAACTAAAATTGTTTCTATAACACACATATCAAATTTCTTAGGAACAATTAATCCAGTAAAAGAAATTGGAAAAATAGCACATGAAAATAATGCTTTGTTTATTGTGGATGCTGCACAATCAGTTCCTCATCTTCCAATTGATGTTAAAGATATTGATTGTGATTTTTTAGTTTTTTCTGCTCATAAAATGTTGGGTCCAACTGGAATTGGAATTTTGTATGGAAAAAAAGATTTACTTAATGAAATGCAGCCATTTAATTATGGTGGGGATATGATTTTAGAAGTTAAATTTGAAGATGCTAAATTTAATGAACTTCCTTGGAAATTTGAAGCAGGAACTCCAAATATTGCTGGAGCAATTGGTTTTGGAGCTACTATTGATTACTTAAATAAAGTAGAAATGAATAATATTCGAGAACATGGAAAAGAATTAACTAAGTATGCTATAAAAAAATTATCTGAAGTTAAAAATTTAGAGGTCTATGGTCCACTAGATCCAGAAAAAAGAGGATCTTTAATTTCATTTAATTTAATTAATATTCATCCACATGATATAGTCTCTTTATTAGATGATCATGGAATAGCTGTTAGAGGTGGCCATCATTGTGCTATGCCAACTATGAAATTAATGGGATTAACAGGATCTGTAAGAGCTAGTTTTTATTTATATAATACAAAAGAAGAAATTGATTATTTTGTTGAAACATTAGAGAAAGTTAAAGGAGTTTTCAAATGAATGATTTTATGAATCAAGAGATGTATCTGGAACATATTCTAGATTTATATAAAAATCCATTAAACTTTGGAGTTTTAGATAATGCAGATTTTAAAGAAAGATGTTTTAACCCAAGTTGTGGAGATGAAGTAGAAATACAAGTTAGATTAGATAATAATAAAGTAGAAGATGTTAAGTTTATAGGAAAAGGTTGTGCTATTTCAGTTGCTTCAGCTTCTTTATTAACAGATCATATAAAAGGAAAATCATTAGATGAATTAAAAAATTTAACAAAAGAAGATATGATTAAATTAATTGGAATTGAAGTTGGACCAGCTAGAGTAAAATGTGTTACTTGCTCATTAGTTTCATTAAGAGAGGGTATAAAATCATTGGAGGATAAAAATGTTAGAAGTTAAGGATTTACATGTTAATGTTGAAGGTAAAGAAATACTAAAGGGAGTTAATTTAGAAGTTAAAGATGGAGAGATAGTAGCTTTTATGGGCCCAAATGGTTCAGGTAAATCTACTTTAGCTTATGTTTTAATGGGACATCCTAAATATGAGATTACTAAAGGAAAAATTCTATATAATGGAGAAGATATAACTGAAATGGAACCTAATGAAAGAGCTAAGAAAGGATTATTTTTGTCATTTCAATATCCAAGTGAAGTATCTGGAGTTTCAGTTTCTAATTTCTTAAGAACTGCTTTAAACTCAAAAAGAGAGTCTCCAATTAATGTAATAGAATTTAGAAAACTATTAATGGAAAAATTACAATTGTTAAAAATGGATAAATCTTTTATGAATCGTTATCTAAATGAAGGATTTTCAGGAGGAGAAAAGAAAAGAGCAGAGATTTTACAATTAGCTGTCTTAGAACCAAAAATGGCAATTTTAGATGAGACTGATTCAGGATTAGATATAGATTCTTTAAAGACAGTGGCTAATGGTATTAACAAAATTAAAACAAATGATAGGTCTATATTAATCATAACCCATTATCAAAGAATTTTAAATTATATCACTCCAGATAAAGTTTATGTTTTAGTTAATGGAAAGATTGTAGAATCTGGTGGAAAGGATTTAGTTAATGAATTAGAAGAACATGGTTATGCTAAATGGGGTAGTGAAGAGTCTACTTCTGAAGAAGTAAAAGCTTGATTATTTTCTTTTTTTAACTTCGATTTTAGGACATATTTTAGTAAGTAGGCATTTACTACATATTGGGATAGGTGCTTTACAAATAGCTCTTCCATGATCAATAAACATATGACTTAAATCAAGCCAATCTTTTTTTGGAATTATTTTTACTAAATCTTTCTCTACCTTTATTGAATTTTTATTATTTGTTAATTTCAATCTGTAAGATAGTCTTAAATTGTGAGTATCTACAACATATCCTTCATGAATCTGGAAAGCATTTCCTAAAACAACATTAGCTGTTTTTCTTCCAACTCCTTGTAATTTAATTAACTCATTTAGTTTATTAGGAACTTTTCCACCATGTTCCTCAACTAGAATTTTACAAGTTTTTTTAATGGATTTAGCTTTATTTTTATAAAAATTAATTGAACTAAGATCTTTCTCTAATTTTTTTAAATCAACATTAGCATAATCTTTAGCTTTTTTATACTTTTTAAACAAATCTTTTGTAACAAAATTAACTCTTTTATCAGTACATTGAGCACTTAATATTGTAGCTATTAAACATTGTAAAGGGCTTCTTATTGATAAAGAAGTTTTAGATTTAGGATATTCTTTTCTTAATAAAGAGATTATTTTTATTGTTTTATCCATATTAAAATTATTTCTTAAAAGAAGATAAGTTTTTAGTTAATCCTTTGAATGGAAATGGTCTTTCATTAGATACTAACGTCATATATCTTAAATAAACATAAATTTGAGTGTTCCACATCTCTACAAATTCAGCTAATTCGTTAGATCTTTTTCCACTTATAATCACAAAAATCCAATGAACTATAACAATAATTTGAATTAATACTTTCCATAAACCTAATATGATCCCAGTAATTAAGCCAATAAGAATTCTCAATAATGCTTCTCCCCTTTCACCCATGTTAAATAATCATTTTAA
This sequence comes from Candidatus Nanoarchaeia archaeon, assembly GCA_030745695.1. Taxonomy (GTDB): domain Archaea; phylum Nanobdellota; class Nanobdellia; order SCGC-AAA011-G17; family JACPNG01; genus JACPNE01. Next base: position 5,322 of record JASLOB010000028.1, read on the forward strand.
GTAATATAAAAAGATTCTTATCTAATTTTTAAAATTATTTTAAATCTATTCCATGTTCTTTTCTTCTATTTTTTACCTGTGGATCTAATGAAAGTGCGCTCTCTGGTTTTTCCTTTTCTTTAACAAATTTTTCTAAATAAGAATCAATAGTTTTATCATCGTCTTTTCTATAAATATATTTCCTGGAATATTTCTCTTTTTCTTCTAACAATTCTGAAACTTGCTTTTTTATTCTCTTTCTTTCTTTTTCTTGTTTTTCTTTCCTCTTAATCAATCTTATTTGTTTTTTTCTCTCAAATAACTTTTGAATCTTTAAATAAGGAATATTAATTAAATTTAAGAAATTATAATTCTTACTTATTTTTTCTTTTTTTACCTTTCCCATAAGACCTTTCCAAATTTGGTTACTTTTCTAACTCTATGTAAAGGAACTTCTTTATTATATAGAACTATAAAATCTCCCTCAATAGATTGAATTTCATTAAATTTTATTTCTTTAATGCTATTAACTATTCTATCTACATAATGTAATAAATATCCATCTCTATCTAAGTCTTTATCCCATCTAATTTTGTTAATTAAGTCTTTTATAGGTATCATAAGAAATGCTCTGGCATTAATCTTTTGTTAATTTCACCTCTAAAATTTTCTTTTACTAAGTCTTTAGTTTTTTTATTAAAATTTCCTAATAACCATGATAATTTTATTAAAGCCACTTCCGATAGCATATCCTCTCCAGAAATAACTCCTGCATTTGTTAAGTCAATAGCATTACTATAAACATGCATTTGAACTCTTCCAAAAATACATTGAGAAGTCATAACAACAACACATCCTGATTTAACTAAGTCTTTAATTGCTTTTAGATTTTTAGAATGTATCTTAGTTAAACTATTTGGAGTTCCGACTGGAGCTTGTCCTAACCCAGTTCCTTCAATAATCAATCCTTTATACTTATTTTTTTTATAAAATTCAAATTGTTCTGGCATAAAATTTGGATGTATTTTAACTAAAGCAACTTTTTCTTCCATTTTATCTAATAATCTAACTGGACCTTTATTTTTTTCATACTTATAAAAAAATTCCATAGATTTTGTTTTATAGTTAATTTTTGCTATTACATTAGAATTTACAACTTTAAATGCATCTCTTCTACTTGTATGAAATTTTCTAGTTTTACATGCTGGAAGTATTAAACAATTATCATCGTCTAAAGATTCATGCATACAAATTCCTACACCATTAAAGTCTGTTTTAGCAATAAACTCAGCTGCACATATTAAATTAGTAGCAGCATCTGAACTTGGTCTATCAGAACTTCTTTGGGCTCCAACTAATATAACTGGAATGGGTAAATTTTCTAACATAAAAGATAATGCTGCAGAAGTGTAATGCATTGTATCAGTTCCATGTCCAATTATAACTCCCTTAACTCCTTTTTTTATTTCTTTTACAACAGCTTTTGCAATTATTGAATAATGTTTAAATCTCATGTCTTCAGAAAACATATTTGATAAAAATGTGCTATGAATATTAGCTATTTTATTTAATTCTGGAAACATAGCTATTAATTCTTCTGGAGTAAACTTAGATTCTACACCTCCTGTTCTATAATCAACTTCAGAAGCTATTGTTCCTCCAGTATGTAGTATAGAGATTGTAGGGAGTTTTTTATTATGTTTTATTTTTTTCTTTTT
>JASLOB010000029.1 GCA_030745695.1 Candidatus Nanoarchaeia archaeon
ATCTTTTCTTTTTTATAATACTTCTAATAATTGTAAATGGGAATTTCTATTCTTTTAGACTTTATTAGTAATTTATTGCTTCTTATTCCTGCTGAATTATTCATTTCAGAAGATATTTTATTAATAATAATTAGTGTTATACTAAGTATAATTATCATTTCTATAATTGCATTTGTACGTACATTAATTACTATGGGTGTAACTAAAATATCTTTGAAGTTTAGTAATAATGAAGAAGGAGAATATGAAGATTTAATTTCATGTTATCCTTTGTTCTTTAAATACCTAGCTAGTTCAATTGTTTATATGTTAATTATGATGGGTGGACTTCTTTTATTGATTATTCCAGGGATTATATGGGCTATTCAATTTCAATTTTATAATTATTTTATAATTGATAAAGGATTAGGGCCAATTGAAGCATTAAAAAGTAGTTCTAGAATTACAAAAGGAGTTAAATGGAAATTATTAGGATTTCTTGTAGTAATACTACTTATTAATTTAGTTGGAGCACTTGCTTTAGTAATTGGATTATTTGCAACTATCCCAACTTCAATGGTTGCTGTAGCTTTTGTTTACCGTAAACTATCAATGCAAACAAAACCAATAAAACCTATTAAAATATCTCAAAGAAGATAGATTATTATTTTATTAATTCTTTCCAATTATTTTTATAATACTCAAATTTTTTATCAAACTCTTCTTTAGGTGTTAATTTTATATTTAAATTGTTTAATTTTTCTTTAAGTTTGTTTAATATTAAATCTTTATCTTGTTCAGAAGATTTATCTTCTAACTCTAAGATATAACCATAACCTCTTGTATAATCTAACATCACAACAATATCTTGCCATTTAAACGAATGTCTTTTTCTAAACCATTTTATCTCTATGTTATATCCTAAAACTAAAAATAATTTTTCTAAAATTTCAAAATCTTCTTTATCAAATTTAATTTCTATTTCTTCTCTAGATTCATCATGTATTTTTCCTTTTTTTAACCATATTTTAGAAAAGAAATTATTTTTTTGTATTCTCAAATCTTCTTTAGAATCAAAATAATAAGTTACTTGATCATCTTTATTAACAAATTTAGCATTTTGTTTAAAAAAATCAATTAATTCTTCATATTTTTCTTTAGTAATAAAACTTCTAAGCTCAACTTCTATGTTTTTCATTATATTAAATAAGGAGGATTATATAAAAATATATATCTAGTAAAACCAAATAATTAAAAAAGCAGCTTATCCCATTATTAGTATGAGCTTATTTGACGATATGTTAAAAGATTCAGAATCTTTGTTTCTTAATCCAGAACAATTAGATTTTGATTTTCAACCAAAATTAGTCCCATATAGAGAGTCAGAACAAAAATATATTGCTTCTTGCATAAAACCTTTATTCCAAAATAGAAATGGTAAAAATTTATTGATATTTGGCAAACCTGGAGTAGGAAAAACAGTTTGTTTAAAACATGTTCTAAATGAACTAGAAGAATATGATGAAATTTCTACAATTTATTTAAATTGTTGGAAAAAAGATACTGCCCATAAAATGGCATTAAGTATTTGTGAACAAATTGATTACAAATGGACACATAACAAAACAACAGATGAGTTGTTTAAAGAAATAACTAATATCTTAAATAAAAAAACTGTTGTTTTTGTTTTAGATGAATCAGATAAACTAACTGAAATGAATGGAGTATATTACATTTTAGAAGATATATACAAAAAAACTATTTTCTTTATAACAAATAATAAAGATTGGTTAGTTAATGTAGATTCAAGATTAAAATCTAGATTAACATTAGAAGAATTAGAGTTTAAGTACTATACATTAGAACAAACTAGGGGAATACTAAAAAAAAGAATAGAATATGCTTTTGTAAAAAATGTTTGGGATGATAATTCATTTAATTTAATAGCTAACAAAACATTTGAATTAAAAGATGTTAGATTGGGATTATTTTTATTAAGAGAAACAGGTAACATAGCAGAAGATAACTCTTCTAAAAAAATTGTTTTAGATCATTCAGAAAACGCAATTAAAAGATTAGATAATTATAAAATGAAAAATTCAGAAGATTTTGAAGATGATATTAATAAAGTATTAGAGTTGATTAAAGTAAATTCAGGAAAAACAATGACTGAGATATATGATATATACAAGAAAGATAATGATCTATCTTATAGGACATTCAAAAGAAAAGTAAGTAAATTAATTAATAATAATGTGATAACAGCAGAAGATACTATTTCTGATAAGGGTGGAAAAACATTTATTTTAAATTATGGTTCTATTAAAAAATTAGATGAATTTTAATTCTTTTAAGAAAATAGAAAACTATAAAAATAGAAAATTGAAAATAATTTTTGATTAACATGGAAGAGAGAAAAACTAAATACATTGTACAGTATGATAGAATTGGATGTATAGGGGCAGCTGCATGTGTAGCTGCATTACAAGAAGCCTGGGAGATGGACGAAGAAGGAAAAGCCATCTTAAAAGGTGAGAATGTAAAAAGCAAAGGTGATGAAATCTTTGAGTTAGAGATAACAGAAGAGGAGTTAGAAGGACATATGGAAGCAGCAAAAGCTTGTCCTGTCGTTGTAATCCATATAACTAACAAAGAAACTGGTGAAAAATTAATTTGATACTTCTTTAAAATATATTTTTTATTATATAGATAGCGGACAGAAGACAATAATACGCGTGAGATTTATAAGCATCTTTTTCTTAATCATATTATAAAAGTTTTGGGGTGAATTTTATGAGATTTAATCTATTTAGCAGGAGCTATATGAGTTGGGAAGAGTACAATAACAAGATCTCTATGACTAACTGGTTTAGATTTATGACTAATCTAAGCATTGAGAACCATAAGAATACTATAGAAAAAGTTAGAAGGGGTGATGAACATGGATTTTGAAAATAAATTTATTGAAAATCTATTCAGTGAACAATTGAGGAGTTTACGAATAGACGAAGAAACAATCAAAAAAAGGAGGAGTGGTAAAAATGGATATATACGAAATTGAAGAACTAGAAGAACAATTAGAAGGAGATATGATAGATGAGTTAGAAGAAGGATTTATGTTGGGTTATGTTGGAGCATAGTTCTTTTTCTTTATAATTTTCTTACTTTTTATATTTCTTTCATCACTTTCAATAAACGTTAATTTTTAAAAGATATTAATGTTTAAGAAATTTATGAAAATTTTAGCTTTTGGTGATTTGCATGGTGATATTAAAACTCTAAATAAAATAATTAAAAAATCAAAATCAGTTGATGTTGTAGTTTGTGCTGGTGATCTATCTAATTTTAGCATGGATTTAGAGATTGTTTTAAACAAATTGAAAAAAATTGAAAAACCTCTATTAATCATAAATGGAAATCATGAATTAGATTATGAATTAAAGAAACTATGTAAAAAATATAAGTTTATTTTTATTCATAAAACCCAATATAACATAGCTAACTATTCTTTTGTGGGATTTGGTGGGGGTGGATTCTCACAAATTGATAAAGAATTTGAAAGTTGGGCTAAAAAATTTAAAAAAAGAAAAGATAAAAAGATTGTTTTAGTGACTCATGCCCCTATATTCAACACTAAATTAGACTTTCTACAAGGATTAGGTCATGTAGGTAACAAATCTATGAGAAAATTTGTTGATAAAATAAAACCAATTTTAGTTGTATGTGGACATCTACATGAAAATTTTAATGTGACAGATGAAATAAAAAAAACTAAATTAATAAACCCAGGTAAAGAGGGTAAAATATTAACTATCTAAGAATCTTTCTTTTGTATTTTCTTTCATCAATAAAATAACTCTTGAACTATGATCTTCATCAACTAATCTATATCCACAATGTTTATTTATATTTTTTGCAAATTGTTTGACTTCATCATATGAAGGAACATTTTCTAAAGTTAATTTTTCTCCAGATGGTCCTAACAAAGTAAAACCTTTTATTTCTAAAAATTTAGGATTAGCTTTTTCAATTAATTTTGCATAATCTTCTTCATTACACATGTTACGAAGTTTTACAGAAGTAATTCTTAAAACAGTTCTTGTTTTATCTTTTATTCTATTAATTATATCTAAAGTTTTATTAAATCTCTCCCAAAAATCTTTTAACATTGGTTTATCTAAGTTATAGTAGATTTCTTTTGTTGGTGCATCTAAAGAAAGATAGATTTGTGTAGGTAAAGAATTTTCTTTTTCTAATTTTTCTAAAGATTTAGGATATTGTCCATTAGTAACCAAAAAAGAAGTAATGTTTTTTTCATGCAGTTTTTTTATTAATTCTCCCAATCTTGGATACATAGTTGGTTCTCCTGTTAGAGAGATAGCAAAATGTTTAATCTTTTTTGATTCTTCAAATTTTTTTTTGTCTGTATTAGGATTGCCACCTAATCCCATTATAGTTTTTAATTGTTCTTTAATTGTGTTATTAATTATATCTTCAGGATCATCAATCAAATCCATCTTTATGTTATTTGAAGTGGGTATGTCTCTCCAACAAAAATCACATAGATTACTACAAAACATATTTGTAGTCATTTGTGCACATTGATTACTTTGAATGTTATAAAATTTATTTTTATAACAAGATTTCTTTCCAGATACACTACTCTTTGTCCAATGACATATTTTTGTACTAGAATGTTTTCCTGTAAACTTATAACCCTGTTTTTCTAAATTTTTTCTTGCTAAATCTGAGGTCATATAAAATTAGAATAAATAAGTTTTTTAAATTTTTTGAAAAAAAATAGAAATATAAAAAATTAGAGAAGGATTACCTTCTCTTTCTTTTTGTTGCTGTCTTTCTCTTAGTTGTTTTTCTTTTAGTAGTTGTCTTTCTTTTAGTAGCTTTCTTTTTCTTTCTTGCAGCCATTAAAATCACCTCTCCGTTTTTTTTGTGTAATTATTTTCTTAAAATAACTAAGTTATTTTAAGTATAAAAAGGTTTCTATTTAACAAAAATTTTTTGAAAATTCATAAAAATTAATTTTTCAATCTCATTTTTTTCTAATTTTTTTATCTCAGAAATTTTTTCTATTGTAAAAATAATATTAGACGGTTCATTTCTTTTATTTTTTATTGGAGAGAGATAAGGTGAATCTGTTTCTGTTAAGATTTGGGAAATTGATGTTTTATCGACGATATTTTGAAATTGTGTTGAATAAGTTATACTTGTTGGAATTGAGAAAGTCCATCCATTATTTTGTATTCTATTAACTATTTTCATACTTCCTGTAAAAGAATGCATAATTATTTTTTTTATTTTTGATGACTCCAACATCTCAATACAATCTAATTCAGCTTTTCTAGAATGAACAACAATTGGAAGTTTTATTTTCTCAGTTAGATCAATTATTTTTTGAAAAATAATTTTCTGTTCTTTATTCTTATTTTTTATATAATAATAATCCAATCCTACTTCACCTACACAAATAATCTTATTTTTATTTTTAATAATAAAATTTAAATCTTTTTCAATTTCATCTTCATCTAACCTCAAACCTTCTAATGGATACAAACCTAATGAAGGTTTTAATATAGGAAATTTTTTTGATAAATCTAAAACTTCTTTATTTGTTTTAGAATTAATACCTGCATTTATGATAGAAACAAAATTATTTTTTTTAGCTCTTTCTACAACTTTAGATATATCTTTGTCAAAATATTCTTTAAATATATGTGCATGAATATCAACTAGCATCATAAAATTTTAATAATATATTTTAATAATGAAGGTAAAAAATTAACTAATAATAATAGGATACATAAGATATTCATTCCAGTCCATGTCCTCTTCAATCTTCCTTCGTCTTTAATAAAAAAAGATAGGGCTACATACAACATCTTTGCTCCATCTGTAATCATAATTGGAAATAAATTAATTAATCCAACAAAAAAGTTAAGTAAAAACATCCAATAGATTAAAAAATGAAACCAAAAGAAAGTGCTGATTGGAAACTCTCCAACTTTATCAATTATTGATTTTTTATAATCTTTACTTTCTGGACCTATGTTCAATCCTAAATAACCCCTATCTTTATCTTTAGGATGTTGAGCAGCTATTAAAGTATATATACTATGATTAGTTCTTATCGATACTTTATCTTTAGGTTTAATTTTTTTAGTTTCCTCTAAAAATTCATTAATATTCTCAATAGTAATTCCATTTAATCCTATTATCTTTTCACCTAAACTAACACCTGTATCATAAAAAGGATATTCTTCATCTAAATTTGTTATTATAACACCTTCAGATTCTATCAAAGATCCAGCAAAGGGATTAAGAAAGAAAAACATAATAGCAAAAATCAATCCTGCTAATAATAAATTAGAGAATGGACCAGCTGCAAACATACTTAATTGTGCTTTTTTAGATTTTTTTACTAATTCTTTTTCATCTTGTTCAACAAAAGCTGCTGGAAAGATAGGAAGTAAAACTCCTAAAACTGCAAACCCAGATGATTTAACTCTAACTCTATGTAATCTAGCTATGATCCCATGACTAAACTCATGGACTATGGCTAAAACAAAAATTGATATGATCCAATGAAAAAATGATAGTCTAATCCCTTGAAATTCAATTCCAGGGAGTAATAATTTTGCTCCTTGTTCAGCTTTTATTGGATCTGCTAAAATATTAAGTGAAGAAAGTAATATTGTATAAAAAACAAAAATCATTCCTATAAACCCAATAACAATTGAGGATATTCCAATAAAATTTAAAAGTCTAGGATATTTTTTTGAATATTTATCCATAGCATTTAATCCTAATCTTGTTCTGTACATCACTATATAAAATAAAGGAAAAAGAAACTTCTCCATTTTTACTCTATGTCTATTAAAATACATCACTACAACTAGAATTAATCCAAAAATAATTAATAAAATTTGATCTATGTTTAAACCCATTTATTTGCCCTTTTTTATTGGTCTAAAGTTTTTTGACTTACATCTCCTACATGAAATCTTTCCAAGCATGATCTTTTGAATATTAGATCTAATTTTAGTTTTACATTTTTTACATACAAAAACATTTTGATGTAATCTTGCAATTGCTTCTGGAAATTTTGCCATTTTATTTCACCTGTTTCATAACTTTATCATCTACAATGATCCAATATAATATCTCAGATCCTTCTTTTACTTCGGATTTTAATTCATCTGGGATCTCTAAATCAAATGTCTCATATGTCTCCATATCCATCACATTTGCTTTATCTCCACTTATGGATAATACTTGAGCTGATTTCTTTTCTATAATTGGAACTTCAACACTATCTGAACTTGGCATGATCTTTATAACTTTTCTCTCATCAATTAAGGAGGTAGCTTCAATTCTAGCTTTAGAAGATCCATGCTTTCCTGTTTTAGCTAGATCAATATTTCTAACAACATAAGCAACACCATCAAATATAACATATCTTCCTACTTTTAATGAACCTGCTGATTCTCTTTTTGTCTCTGCCATTAAAAGTTAAAAGAATATTTCATTTTATAAAAGTTTCTAGCACATCAGAAAAGCTTTTAAAGTAAATTTTTAGGTATAATAAAATGGGAGCATATAAAGAAATAAGGAAAATTTGGAAACAACCTAAAAAAAACTTAGGTGATTTGTGGAAACAAAGATTAATTCAATGGAGAAGGGAGAATTCTGTAACAAAAATTGATTATCCAACTAGACTAGATAGAGCTAGAGGTTTAGGATATAAAGCAAAAAAAGGTTATTTTATAGTTAGAGTTAAATTGTTAAGAGGGGGAAGAATGAGACCAAAATTTAAAAGTGGAAGAACCCCAAAAAAAATGAGAAGAAAGAAAGTAGTTAAGAAAAGTTATCAATGGATAGCTGAAGAAAGAGCAAATAGAAAACATCCAAATTGTGAAGTTCTAGATTCATATTATGTTGCTAAAGATGGTAGATATTATTGGTATGAAATTATTTTGTTAGATAAAGAAATTGTTAAATTATATCCTAAGATGGGATGGGTTGGAGATGCTAGAGGAAGAGTTTATAGAGGATTGACAAGTGCAGCTAAAAAATCTAGAGGCTTAACTGGAAAAGGATTTGGTTATGAAAAAATTAGACCAAGCTTAAGAGCAAATAAAAGATTAGGTAAATAAACTAATTACATTGTTTATCTCAAAAAAATAACTAATTTTTACTCTATTAAGTAGTTAACAACTTTTATATAATATTTTTCTACTATAATTTAAGATAATTTTAAAAAAGTAAAGGGAGGAAAAATATGGAGAAAGTAGGTTCATGGGCATTTATTGTTGGTTTAGTTGTAGCAATAATATTCGGAATCCCAAGCATCTCTGCTCAAAACTGGGTAGCTCCTGTCTTAGTTGTATTAGGATTGATAATAGGTTTCTTAAACATAACTGAGAAAGAAGTTAGTTCTTTTTTAGTTGCAGCTATTGCATTAGTGGTAGCGGGTAATGCTAACTTAAGTTCAGTGCCAGCCATAGGAGGTTTCTTATCAGGAATATTAGGAAACTTTGTTGTCTTAATGGCACCAGCAGCAGTAGTAGTAGCAGTAAAAGCTATTTGGGAATTAGCTAAAGCACAATAATTTCTTTTTTTTATTTTTTTATAATATTTTATTTAAAGATGTTTTGCCATATCTTTTAGAATTTCATAACCTGCATCTAATTGCATCTCTAAATTAACTGAAATGTTTTTATCTTTTTGTTCTTTAGTTCTAGGATCTGTTATTGCTCTACCTATCACTAAAATACTTGAACCATCTCTAATCGCATTTCCTGGAGTAAATACTCTTTTTTGATCAGAACCAACTGCATCATTTAATCCTTTAACTCCAGGTGTTACATAAATAAAATCATCTGATAATTCTTTTTTGATATGATTTAGATCTGCAGCAGAACAAACAACTCCATCCAATTCAGCCATTCCTGAATTGTAAGCTAACCATCTTACATGATCTTCAACACTTCCTTCAATTCTTAACTCCTTATTCATTATGTTTCTATCTATACTAGTTAGTATAGTAACACCAACTATCTTAGGAACAATAACTCCATATTTTTCAGCAGATTCTTTTGCCCCTTCAACTGCAGCTTCCATCATTTTTATTCCTCCAGAAGCATGAACATTAAACATATACACTCCCAATTGAGTGGCTGCATTCGCTGCTCCTTTGACAGTCTCAGGAATATCGTGATACTTTAAATCTAAGAACACATTAGAACCATACATTTGAACTAATTCAACTGCTTTAGGGCCAAATCTAGTATATGATTCTTTACCTACTTTAAATAATCCTGCAACTGGACTAAGTTCTTCAACTCTTTCTCTAAGTTTAGTTAATGTATCCAAACCATCTAATGGCAGACAAACTTTTTTTCTAGCTATCTCTTCTTTTTCTGTAAGTTTTAACATTATTCTCTTCCCCACTGCTCTGGGTTTTTATTCCATCTTAAAGCTAATTCTCTTTCTTCTTCATTAATATAGCCCGTTGTTTTAGCTACCTTAATTAATGTTGAAAAATCAGTCAAAGTAGATAACCTTCAATCTCCTTCTGTAAATAATCTTTTAGACTTATCAAATTCATAAGTAAAAATTGCATAACAAAGATCTACATTGCCTCCCGCTTGTCTTACTGCGTTCACTGCATTCATCGAACTCCCACCAGTACTTATCAAGTCCTCTATAACTGCTACTTTTTGACCTTCTGTCAATAAACCCTCTATCAGATTTTCTTTTCCATGATCTTTTGTTTTTTTTCTAACATAGATTATTGGTTTTTCAATTTCATTAGAAACCCATGCGGCCCACGGAATTCCAGCACTCTCAGTTCCAGCTAATATATCTGTTTCATGTCCTTGAATCAGTTCTACAAAAAGATGAGATACTTCTTCTCTTTCTTTTACATGAGACATTAAAAGTCTATTATCACAATATATTGGACTTAGAATTCCAGATACAAACTCATATGGATTAGAGGGACGTAATGTTACTGCCTTTGTATTAAGTAATATCTCTGCAACTCTCTCACTAGACATACACCTATCTAATTAAGCATATTTATAAATTTTTATTTAAGACTAAAGTTATAATGAAACTTATAGTTAAAACAATTGAAGGTTTGGAAAAAGTAACAATAGATGAAATAAAAGAAAAATTAAAAGTTAATTCTAAAAAAATAACTAAAGGTGTAGTTTATTTTGAGTCTAATAAATTAAAAGAATTAAGAAGTGTTAATACAATTTATGAATTAATCTCTAAATTTAGATTTAAAAATAAAAATGATTTGATAAACAAAACTAAAAAAATAAAATTTAATATAAAAAATGATTTTGTTGTTAGGTGTGATAGGGAAGGAGATCATAAGTTTAGTTCTTTAGAATTAGAAAAAGATATTGGAGAAGTAATTTATGAACAAGGAAATAAAGTAAATCTAAAGAGTGAAAATATAATCTATGTAGATATTATTGAGGATTATTGTTTTATTGGAAGATTAATAAGTAAAGATTTATGCAAAAGAGAATATAAATTAAGGATAAGTCAAAATACAATTAATGGATGTTTAGGTTATTCTTTATTAAAACTAGCAAATTATAAAAAAAATGAAAATTTAGTTGACCCTTTATGTAAAGATGGAGTAATATTAATAGAAGCAGGATTAATTGGAGGGAAAAAATTATTTGGATTAGACAATAATTTGTATCATATAGAAAATTCGAATGTTAATTCTAAGTTAGCTAAAGTAAAACTAAATTTGATAGATGAAAATTTGAATTTTTTAGAAAAAAAATTTAAAAAGAAGAGTGTAGATAAGATTATTACTTCAGTATTTGTATACACAAAAAATAAACAAAAGTCTATTGATAAAATAAAAGAACTAATTCGTTATTCTAAACCTATTTTAAAAAAAAATTTAGTTTTATTGAGTAATATCAACTTAGATAAGTACAAAGATAAATTTATTTTAAAAAGTAAAATCAAAATAAAAATTGGAGAAAATAATTTCATAATTCATATTCTTGGGATTTAGCTTCTGTACAGTGAAAAATCAAGGACTTTAGCAAAAGCTTTATAAACTCTTTATTCTCTTATTTTCAAAAACAACGGAGGAATACACAATGTCAGAAATGTTAATTGTAAGAAGCAAAATAAAAAGTTGTTCAGAGGGTTGTAATGTCGGATCAGATTTTGCAGACGCTCTCAGTAAAAAAGTAGAAGAATTAATCAAAGATGCTGCAAGAAGAGCAAAGGCAAACAACAGAAACACATTGAAAGAAAGAGATCTTTAATCTCTTTTTTTCTATTAATATTTATAAATTCTAAATTTTATTTGTGTATTTTTTGATATATTTATATCGGACACTGGACAAGTACGCGTGAGATTTATAAATAAATTCAACTAATAAATCTAATAGGTAAAAGGAGGATAAGTGAAATCCAAAATTAAATGTTTAATATGTGAGGGATATTTAAAGACATTAACAAATACTCACTTAAAAAAGCATAATATAAACTTTCTTGATTACATCAAAAGATTTCCAAACTCTAAAACAATAAGCATAGATACAAAAGAAAGACGTAGTATCTCTATGCTTGGAAAAAAGCATAGTGAGAACACGAAGAAAAAACTTTCTAAGATCCATAAAGGAAAAAAGTTAAGTGAATATACTAAAAGAAAGATAAGTCTATTTCAAAAAGGGAAAAAATTAAGTGAAGAGCATATACAAAAGTTAAAAGATTATCAAAGAATATATGGTAACCAATTTAAAGGTAAAAAACATTCAGAAGAATCTAGGAAGAAAATATCTGAAGCTGGAAAAGGTAGACTTCCTTGGAACAAAGGAAAGAGTTGTCCTAATAAGACAAGAAAGAAAATAAGTAAAAAGTTGATAGGTCGTAAGCTATCTTTGAATACTAGAAAGAAGATGAGTATCTCACGTATTGGAAGGATTATGAGTGAGTCTACACGTAAAAAATTGAGTATAGCAAAAAAAGGTCGTAAAGTCACATTAGAACATAAAAATAAAATTATAGAATCTTTGAACAAATCTCCTAATAAATTTGAAGAAAGATGCATAGATTTATTTAAAAAGTATGATCTACCTTTAAAATTTGTTGGTGATTTTAATGATAAAAACTTCTTTATCGCAGGGAAAGTTCCAGATTTTGTTTCTACAAATAATAAAAAATTGATTGTAGAAGTGTTTTATGACTACTTTAAAATAAGACAGTATGGTTCTATAAAAAATTATAAAAGGAATAGAAGAAGAATATTTTCTAAGTATGGATGGAAGACATTATTTTTAGATTATAAAGATGTACAATCAAATTTTGATAAGTTTTTAAGAGAAGTAAAAAAGGAGTTAGAATAGTGGGATCGAAAGCTAAAGGTACTCGGGCTGAAAGAGAATTATTACATATGTTTCATGAGAAAGATTTTGCAGTTTTGAGAGTTGCTGGATCAGGATCATCAACAATTCCCTCTTGTGATTTATTAGTTGGAAAGGATGGAAGATCTTTAGCTGTTGAATGTAAGTTTATCAAAGATAAAATTTATTTTAGAGATGAACAAATTAAAGAATTAAAAGAATTTTCAAAAATTTTTGGAGCTAATTTAGTTTTTGCTATAAAAGTTATGAGTAGGGGATGGTTTTTTTTAGATTTAGAAAGTTTAGGAAAGAGTTCTAAAGGAACTTATCTAATAAGTTATGATGTGGCTAAAGAAAAAGGATTAAGTTTTGATGAATTTATTTTAAATTTTGAAAAATAAATTATTTAAATATTCTTTATAGTTATATATCATGTTTAAGTACATAATATTATTTTTCTTTTTATTTATTCAACTAACTTCTGCTAATGTTGTAATAAATGAAATAATGTACAATCCTTCTAGTTCTGATAATAATAATGAATATGTAGAATTAATTTTAGATTCTTTTGTAAATTTAACTGGATATAAAATACAAGATTTAAAATCTGAAGATATTTTAGTAGAATTAAAAAGTGTAAATAATAATTTTGCTTTAATTGTTGAAGAAGATTTTGATTTTTCAGATATAGAAGCTTCTGTTTATAGTGTTGGAGCAACAATTGGAAATAATTTGAATAATGATAATGATGTTATTATAATAAAAGATCAAAATGATACTATTTTAGATACAGTAAGTTATAATGAAAATTGGGGTGCTTCTGGAAATGGAAAATCTTTATGTAAAATTCCAGATACAACTGGGTTGTGGAAAGAATGCACTAAGACTATTGGAGAGAATAATATAATAACAACAAATTTTTCTAAAATTGAGATAAGTGAATTCTTACCTAATCCAATAGGTGATGATAATGATAATCTGCCTAAAGGAGAGTGGATAGAACTTTATAATGATCATGAAGAAGATAAAGATTTAAGTGGATTAGAATTAATAGATAGTTCTAATAAAAAAATAATAATTTCAGATACTAATGTTGAAGATACTACTATAATCAAAACTAAAGATTATCTAACAATTTATATGAATGGATTTTCAGGATTGTTAAACAATGAAGGATTAGAAACAATAAGTTTGTTCAATTCAAATGTTTTAATTGATGAAGTAAGTTATAGTGATAGTAGAGAAGGGTTGAGTTGGTCTAAGATAGATGATCTTTGGCAAACAACAGAACAAACTCCTGGAGAAGAAAATAAAGATAATTCAACTATTGAAGAAATTGTAGATTCTAGTATTAAAATAGATAAAATATATGATCTTGGAAGTAATAAAAAAGCAGAATGGGGGTCTAGTATAAGAGTTAAATTAACTGTGTATAAAGGAGAAACTAAT
>JASLOB010000030.1 GCA_030745695.1 Candidatus Nanoarchaeia archaeon
AATGATAATCTTGACATGGACTATTTCCCTTTAACATAATGTTGGGTCCACCTCTGTTCCCTTGGTTTTCTTTTTAATTTTAATTGATTTTTTTCACATTTCTTAGAACAAAAATTAGCTGTTTTTCCAGATTTAAATACAAAAAGTAATCCAGTTCCTCTTTCCATATCTTCTCCACAAAAACTACACTTAGGCATTATCCCCTCCTAGTTTGGGCTAATCTTCTAGCTTCTATCTCAGTTTCTCTTAACATCAATATATCTTTTAATTTAACAGGACCTTTAACATTTCTTCTAAGAATTTTATTTTGATCTCTTCCTTCTAAAATTTTACATCTAACTTGGGTAGCCTCTCCTCTAGCCCCAGTTCTTGTTATTATCTCTTCTACTACCGCTGGAACAGCATGAGTAAAAGTAGTTTTACCAGCTTCTTGTTTAGTTTCTTCTTTTCCTTTTTGTCTTCTTGTTAACTTAGCAGGCATTTTATTTCTTTAATTCATTAAGAACTTGTTTTAATTGATCTTTAGCTTCTCCTTCATTTACCACAGCTACAGAAGATGAGGGTCTTGCTAATCCAGCAGCTGTTCCTAAATCTTCTCTTTTATCTACGTTAATGCAAGGAACTTCTTTTTCTTTACATAAAGGTTCAATATGCATTATAACTTCTTTAGGATTAACATCTTTAGCTACTACAACTATTTTAGCTATACCTCTTTCAACAGCTTTAGTAGTTTCATTTGTTCCTTTTCTTACTTTACCTGTAGTTTTAGCTATTTCAATAATTTCTAAAACTTTATCTTGTAATTCTTTTGAAACATCCATTTTTTACATCGTATAATTTGTTATATTATGTATGTTAAAATACCCTTTTTAAGTTTTTCCTATTTTGAATTTATCCTCTAAACTTTTTATAAAAATAATTAAAATTTAATAATTAATAGTTTATATCGACAAAATAAAAAACAAAACATTTAAATACCAATAAAACAAACGAATTAATAATTAAACACCTTAAATTTTTGGGGTGTTTATAAAGTGATGTTGCAAAATATTGCTTGTAATTTCAACTCAAATAAACTCATGTTTATTTCCTGGTTGGAATTATACTTAGCTAATTCTAGGGTTTGTACGAAACTATATTCCCTAGAGATAGCTATATCCTATACGGAGGAAAAATGGCTCAAAGAAAAGCAAAAAGAAAAGTTGCTAAAAAAGCAACTAAGAGAAAAGTTGCAAAGAAAGTAACTAAAAGAAAAACTGTTAAGAGAAAAGCTAAGAAAAGAAGATAATTTTTTTCTTACTGACTCTTTTGGGAGCATTATGCTCCCATTTTTTCTTTTTTATTCTAAAGAAAGGTTTTTATATTTTCTCTCATTCTTAGAGATATGATAAGCATTAGAGTGAAGTATAAAGTAAAGAAAGATAACTTAGAAGAAGTTAAAAAGCTATTGAGGAATTTGTTAGTGAAGTAAAAAATGAACCAGGAGTTTTAGCTTATGATGCTTTTCAAGAAGAAGATATTTCTTTTGTACATTTTATAACATTCAAAGATGATGTGGCTAAAAAATCTCATGAAAATTCTACACATGTAAGAAAGTTTGTTGATTTTTTATATCCTGTTTGTGAAGAAGAACCTATATTTAATAATTTAAATTTAGTAAAATCAAATAAGATTTAATTCCAATTTATATTGCTAAAAGCTCTTTGTACTACTTCTGGAAGAGCTGGATGGATATAAATTGCATCATTAATTCCTTTTACCCCTAACTTAGATTTCATTGATATAATAACTTCATGTATCAATGTAGATGCCTCAGTTCCTAGTATATGGCAGCCTAAAATAGCTTTAGTTTTTGGATCTACTAAAACTTTTACAAATCCATCTTTATCTTCTATTGCTTTTCCCATCCCAGTATCAATATAACTATATTTTCCTTTTACATAAGGAATTTTCTTTTCTTTAAGCTCTTGTTCTTTATACCCAACTCCTGCTATTTGTGGAGAAGTAAAAATAGCATGTGGCATAGCTAAATAATTCACTTTAATTTTTTTATCTGGATTAAAAGCATTAAATGCAACATAAGCTGCCTCTAGATTTGCTGAATGTTTAAATAAATAAACTCCAGCAATATCTCCAATTGCCCATATATTTTTAACGTTTGTTTCCATATAACCATTTACTTTAATATATCCTTTTTCATTTACTTTAACTTTTGTTTTTTTAACATCTAAAATATCTGTATTAGGAACCCTTCCAGTAGCTATTAATAAAACTTCAGCTCTTAGTTTTTTCTTTTTTCCATTTTGTTCAACTTCCATCTCTATATTATTATTTTTCTTAGAAACTCTTAATATATTAGTATTGAACATAACATCATATTTTTTAGAGACTATCTTTGTAAAAGCTGAAGAAATTTCTTCATCTTCTCTTCTTAATAATTTATCTCCTCTATTAACAGATACAACCTTTGTACCAATAGAAGAATAAAAATGACCTAATTCCATTCCAATATATCCTCCACCTATAATGATCATACTTTTTGGTTGTTTCTTCAGTCTTAATGCTTCATCAGAAGTAATGTAAGGAGTCTTTTCTATACCTTTAATTTTAGGAATTGTAGGTCTTGTGCCTGCACAAATAAAAATCTTTTCAGCTGTAATTTTTTCATTTCCAACTTTCAATATTTTATCATCAACAAATTTACCTTCTTCTTTGTATAAAGTTATGTTTTTGGATTCTCTATTTCCTTTTTCTATAGATTTAGCATCTGGATCAATTTCATTCCAAACTCTTTTTTGAATTTTATTCCAATCTATTTTTGTTATTTTTGCAGTTACACCAAATTCATGTGCTTTGTTAATAGTTTCAATTACATCTGCACTATGAATCAACATTTTAGAAGGAATACATCCTCTATTCAAACAAGTTCCACCAAAAGGACCTTTTTCTATTACAGCAACTTTTAATCCTTTAGACTCTGCTCTTGAAGATATTGTCAATCCAGAACCTGCACCAATAACAATAACATCAAATCTTTTTATTTTCATTAGTTAAACAAATAATTGTTTTATTTAAATTTTACTTTAATAATAAAAGATTTTATAAATCCTTAATTATTAATTATTTTATGATTAAAAGAAGTAAAAGTGGATCTATTTTTTTAGTTTAATTGCGATAATAGGAGTAATTCTTATTTTCGTTGGAGTTGCTTGGCTTTTAGCATGGAATTATTCTATAGGAATATTTATATATTATTTTTACTATGTAATTAACATAAAGAAAGGAGGGTTATAATGCCAAAAAGCGCTTTAGATTGGGTAGCTGCAGTTCTTGTTATTGTAGGTACTGTAAATTTAGGATTAGTACACTCAGTTAATTTTGACTTAGTGGGTTTGGTCTTAGGAGCAGGAAACTTAGCTAGAATATTATACATTTTAGTGGGATTATCTGGATTGTATATGATTTATGTTCTTGCAACAAAGAATCAATAATCTTTTCTTTTTTTTAATTTTTAAATTATTCTATTAATGGAACATCAACCATACATTCAATTCCTTTTTCTGAAAGTTTTTTTATTAATTCATCACTTCTTATTCCTAATCTTGACATTACTTCATCTATATCACTTTTTGGGATAAAATCTCCATAGCTTTCAGGGTCTTTGTATCTATGCTCTACGCCATCTTTTTCTACTTCTAGAATTAGATAACTTTCGAAAAACGAAGGAAGTAAGAATGAAGGAAGCTGTTCAGTACTTGGAATAACATCATATCTTATTAAAATTGGTTCACTTGATACTATAACAAATTCTTCAAATTCTTCAAAAGTGAGATAATCTTTTCTAGTAGATTGTGGTGTTAAAAAATTGAATATTAATTCTATTGACCTCATTCATCTTTCAATAATGATATATTTAAATAACTATCTAAACGAATGATTTTTAAAGTTAAAATGAGATCTATAAAAAATGATAAGGCAGCCTATAATTGTATTAGTGGGCCATGTAGATCATGGTAAGTCTAGTATTATAGAAAGAATTAGAGAGATCTCTATAACAAAACATGAAGCTGGTTTGATAACACAAAAAATTTCTGCTGTTGATGTTCCATTTGATAATATAAAAAAAATATGTGGTAGCTTATTAGATCAACTAAACTTAAAATTAAACATTCCAGGATTGTTAATGATTGATACCCCTGGACATGAGGCTTTTACAAACTTAAGAAAAAGAGGAGGGAATTTAGCAGATATAGCTATATTAGTTATAGATATTAATGAAGGATTAAAACCTCAAACATTAGAAGCTATTGAAATTTTAAAGCAATATAAAACACCTTTTGTAATAGCATTAAATAAAATTGATAAGATTCCTGGATGGCAATCTAAAAAAACATTTTTAATTCAAAATATTAATTCTCAATCAGATTCTACAAAAGAAAAATTAGACAATAGATTATATGAAATACTAGGAGAATTGTATAATTTAGATATAAAAACAGAAAGATTTGATAGAATTGAAGATTATACTAAACAAATAGCAATGATTCCTTGTTCTGCTAAGACAACTGAAGGATTGCCAGAATTGTTAATGGTTATAACAGGATTGGCTCAAAGATATTTAGAAGATTCTCTAAAAACTGAAGTAAAAGGAAATGCTAAAGGAACTATACTAGAGGTGAAGGATGAAAAAGGATTAGGAACTACAATAGATGTAATAATTTATGATGGATTATTAAAAATAAATGATAAAATAATTATTGGAGGTATAGACAATCCTATAGAAACTAAAATAAGATCTTTATTCATCACAGAAAAAAATAAATTAAAACAAATTAAAGAAGTAAGTGCTGCTTCTGCTATTAAAATTTTTGCTCCAAATTTAGGAGATTCAATAGCTGGAATGCCATTAAGAGTTATAACAAGTAAAGATTCTTCAACTATTAAAAAAGAGATACAAAAAGAAATCCAAGAAGTTTTAATTGAGACAGATAAAGAAGGAATTGTATTAAAAGCAGATTCTTTAGGATCATTAGAAGCGTTAGTTTCTTTACTAAGATCTAGAGAGGTTAAAATAAAAAGAGCTTCTATAGGCAATATAACAAAAAAAGATATATCTGATGCTACAGCTGAAAAAAATCCATTAAATAAAGTTATATTAGCGTTTAATGTTAAACATGATTTTAAAACAAATATAAAGATTATACATAGTGATGTTATATACAAAATAATAGATGATTTTGAGTTATGGATAGAAAAAGAAAGAAAATCTTTAGAAGTTAAAGAATTAGAAAATTTAGTTAGACCTTGTAAATTAAAATTAATGCAGGGTTATGTGTTTAGACAAAGCAATCCAGCTATTGTTGGAGCAGATATATTAATTGGAATACTAAAAACTAACACTCCTTTAATGAAAGATGGAAAACAAGTAGCTATAGTTAAAAGTATTCAGTATGAAAAAGAGAATGTTAATGAAGTAAGTTCAGGAAAACAAGTTGCTATATCCCTACCTAAAGTTATTGTGGGTAGGCAAATAGTAGAAGAAGATGTTTTATATTCAGATATCCCAGAAAAGGACTTTGTTGAGTTAAAAAAGCTAACAAAATATTTAAATAGGGTTGAAATCGATTTAATGAAAGAAATAGCACAAATTAAAAGAAAAGACAATCAACTTTGGGGAATATAATGCCAGAATTTAAATTAGTTATTAATAATCCTAAAACAGGAAAAAGTTATTCTAAAGCGATTAATCTAAATATTTTTGATAATAAGAAAGTAGGAGAAAAACTACAAGGAAATTCTTTAGGGTTGGATGGATATGAATTAGAAATAACTGGAGGAGCAGATAAAACAGGAATCCCAATGAGAAAAGATTTTGAGAGTAGTGCTAGAAAAAAGGCATTATTAGTTAAAGGAGTGGGAATTAAATCAAAGAGAAAAGGTATGAGAAAAAGAAAAACAATAAGAGGATCTATAATTAATTCAAGTATAAAACAAATAAACTTAAAAATTATAAAACAAGGTCAAAAAAAACTAGAAGAAGTGTTTAAACTTAAGGAAGAGAAGGAAGAGAAAAATGAAGCACAAAGTTAAAAGTATTATTATGGGAAGGATGAAGAGAGATAAAAAAGCTAAAGACAAAGATGATATGTTCAGACCTTGTTTTATTGCTTTATATGACATTAATGATCCCCATTTAAAAGCTAAAGCACCAAAACAGATATTAGAATTCAAAAAAGTTGATAAGGTTAATTTAGATAACTTTAGAGTTAATTATTTATTAGCCGGAAACGATTTAGTTATCAATAATTTAGTTCATATAGAGGTTGTTAGAAAGGGTAATCAATTAGTTCTTAATGGAAGACAAAAAATACCTCTACTTAAAAGATTATTTTAAAATTTTAAATAATAAATTTTATTAATTTCTTAGTTAATCAATTATATGGTTAAGATTAGCTGTAGAGAGGTTTATAAGATATTACATCCAAAAAGAGGAAAAATTGTAGAAGAGATTGGGGAAGAATTATTGGATAGAGTTAAGGAAGAAGATAAAGATAGATTTGAAAAGAAATAATTTAATTCTAAATAATACAAAAAGCTTAAAAATTAAACTTATTATAAAGTATTATGCCGAGAAAGAAGAAAGAAGAATCTTTACAACCTGAATTAAATATAGGATTAATAGGACATGTTGATCATGGAAAAACTACTTTAGTTAGTAGACTAACTGGGAGATTTACAGATACACATAGTGAAGAGTTAAAGAGAGGAATTACAATAAGATTGGGATATGCTGATACTGAAATTTATAAAATAGATTCTAAAGATTTTCCTTATAAAACAAAACAAAACATTCCTAAAAATGCTAAAGCTGAATTAGTAAGAAAAATTTCTTTTATTGATGCCCCTGGACACGAAACTTTAATGGCTACTATGTTATCTGGAGCCGCTATAATGGATGCTGCTTTATTATTGGTTGCAGCTAATGAATCATGTCCTCAACCACAAACCAAAGAACATCTAATGGCTCTAAATATTATAGGAATTAAAAATATTATCATAGCTCAAAATAAGATAGATTTAGTATCAGAAGAAGAGGCTGAAGAAAATTACAAACAAATAAAATCATTTGTAAAAGGAACGATTGCAGAGAAAGCTCCAATAATTCCTATCTCTGCCCAACAAAATGTTAATATTGATGTTTTAATAACAGTTATACAAGAGAATTTTCCAACACCCAAAAGAGATGACAAAAAAAATCCATTAATGTTTGTTGCTAGAAGTTTTGATGTTAATAAACCTGGAACTGAAATAAATGACTTAGATGGAGGAGTTTTAGGAGGTGCATTAAAACAAGGAAAATTAAAAATTAATGATAAAATTGAGATTAGACCTGGGTTGAGGACAGAAAGAGAAGGAAAAACAACATGGC
This sequence comes from Candidatus Nanoarchaeia archaeon, assembly GCA_030745695.1. Classification (GTDB taxonomy): domain Archaea; phylum Nanobdellota; class Nanobdellia; order SCGC-AAA011-G17; family JACPNG01; genus JACPNE01. The sequence continues at coordinate 7,430 of JASLOB010000030.1, forward strand.
AACCTTTGTTTACTTCTATAAAATCATTGATAACAGGAAATTCTAATGTAAAAGAGATTAAACCAGGTGGATCTATTGGAGTATCAACTAAATTAGATCCAAGCATAGTTAAAGCTGATTCATTAATCGGATCTGTTGTAGGATTAGAAGGAAAACTTCCAGGGGTATGGTATGAATTTGAGCTAGAACCGAAATTATTGGATAGAGTAGTAGGGGCTAAAGATGAGTTAGTTGTAGATCCAATAAAAAAAGGAGAAACTTTAATGTTAAATGTTAATTCAGCTGCAACTATTGGTGTGGTAAATAATATTAGTAAAAATAAAATTAGTGTTAAACTTAAAGTTCCAGTTTGTTCTGATAAAAAAGATAGAATAACTATATCTAGGTTATTAGGATCAAGATTTAGATTAATTGGTTATGGAAATATAATAAAATAAATATTAATTAATAACAACTCTTGCTATACTTATAACTTTATCATCTTTTAATCTCATTAATCTTACACCTTTAGTGTTTCTACCAACTTTAGAGATGTCTTTAGCAGGAATCCTTATAACAATTCCTTGTTTACTTATCAACATAACTTCATCATCATTTTTTATTGTTTTAATTCCAATAACATTACCATTTCTCTCATCACAAATTATGTTTCTAACTCCTTTTCCTCCTCTTTTTATTAATCTATAATTTTCCATATCTGTTCTTTTTCCAAAACCGTTTTCTGTTACGGTTAATAAAGAAGCATTTGGTAATCCAACTTCTATTCCTACAACTTCATCATTAATTAATCTTATACCTCTAACTCCAGATGAATTTCTTCCTGAAGATCTAATATCTCTTTCATTAAAACGCATGGCCAATCCTTTTTTTGTAGCAACTATAAATTCTAAAACTCCTGGAGTTAATCTTACTTGAACTAATTCATCATTTCCTTTCAAGTTAACAGCATTAATTCCAGCTTTTCTAGGTTTGCTATAATGTTTTAAACTAGTTTTTTTAATCGATCCATTTTTAGTAACAAACAATAAATAATGTTGATCATCAAACTTCTCTATAGGTAATATAGCATTAATTTTTTCATCCTTTAAGTTTAATAGATTAATAATTGCTTTTCCTTTAGAATATCTATTTGCTTGAGGTATCATAAATGCTTTTAGCCAATGAATTCTTCCTTTATTTGTGAAGAATAATAAATAATTATGATTTCTTGTTATGAATAAATTTTGTATCTCATCATCTTCTTTTGTTGCTGTAGCTCTTATTCCTTTTCCTCCTCTTCTTTGTTGTTTATACAATTCTAGAGAGGTTTGTTTTATATAACCAGAATGAGTAACTGTTATGACAATATCTTCTTCTTTTATCAAATCTTCATTTTCTATGATTTGTTCTACTTTAGTTATTTGTGTTTTTCTTTCATCTGAATATTTATTTTTTAAATCTGTTAATTCATCTTTTATTATTGAAGAGACTCTATCATCAGAAGATAATATACTTTTTAATTCTTCAATTAAAGTTGTAAGATTTGAAATCTCATCTTTTATTTTAATTTGTTCTAAGTTTGTTAATCTTTGTAATCTCATCTCTAAAATAGCATTAGATTGAATTTCTGTTAAATTAAAATTAGAAATTAAAGATTGTTTTGCTGTTGAAGGGTCTTTACTTTGTTTTATTAAACTTATAACTTTATCAATATCATTTAATGCTATTCTTAATCCTTCTAATAGATGTAATCTTTGTTCTGCTTTTTCTAATTCATATTTAGTCCTTCTTGTAACAACATTTTTTCTATGATCAATGTGATGATTGATTATTTCTTTTAAGTTCATTAATTTGGGTTCATTATTTATTAAAGCAATATTAATAATTCCAAAACTTGTTTGTAAATTTGTATATTTATATAATTGATTTAATATTAATTCAGGATTTGAGCCTTTTTTAGTTTCTACAACTATAGACATTCCAGATTTATCACTTTCGTCTCTTATATCTGTTATGCCTTCAACTTTCTTTTCTTTAACTAAGTAGGCAATATCTTCTATTAAATATGATTTATTTAATTGATAAGGGATTTCAGTAATGAAAATTTTATTATCTTTTATTTCTGTTTTTCCTCTAATAATCATTTTTCCTCTGCCTGTTTTATAAGCTTCTAATATCCCATTCTTTCCTAAAATTATTCCCCCAGTAGGAAAATCAGGCCCTTTAATATGATTCATTAGTTCATCTACTGTTGTATGTGGATTATCTACTAAAGCAATTGTTGCATCTATAACCTCTGTTATATTATGTGGAGGCATATTTGTAGTCATTCCTACTGCAATTCCACTAGATCCATTAATCAATAAATTTGGAAGTTTTCCTGGAAGTACTAAAGGTTCTTTAGTGTTATTATCAAAATTAGGAACAAAATCTATTGTATTTTTGTCAATATCTTCTAATAATTCTTCAGCTATTCTTGATAATCTTGCTTCTGTATACCTATGAGCAGCTGCCTCAAATTCTGTGCTTCCAAAATTTCCATGTCCATCTATTAAAGGATATCTCAATGAAAAATCTTGGGCCATTCTAACTAAAGAATCATATATTGCTTGGTCTCCATGTGGATGAAATTTTCCTATAACAGATCCTACAGTAGTAGCACTTTTTCTAAAAGGTTTGTCATGTTTTAGGTTGTCTCTCAACATAGAATATAATATTCTTCTATGTACTGGTTTTAATCCATCTCTTACATCAGGAAGTGCTCTTCCAATTATAACAGACATAGCATAATCTACATATGCTTCTTTCATTTCATTTTCAATTAATTTTGTTTGAATATTCTCTACCATTTTAAATATCTAAATTCTTTACTTCTTTTGCATAACTAGAAATAAATTCTCTTCTAAGTTCTACTTCTTCTCCCATTAAAGTTCTAAACATCTCATCAGCTACTAATGCATCTTCAATTGTAATTTGTTTTAGGGTTCTATTTTCAGTACTCATTACTGTATCTCTTAATTCATCATCATCCATCTCTCCTAGTCCTTTAAATCTAAGAATTGTAGTGTTATCTCTACCAATTTTTTCTAATAACAAATCTAATTCTTTTTCATCTCTGATGAAATTACTTTTTCTATTTTTTATTACTCTATATAATGGTGGTTGAGCAAGATACAAATGTCCATTTTTGATTAACTCTGGCATAAACCTATAAAAAAATGTTAATAATAATGTAGAAATGTGATTCCCATCAGAATCTGCATCTGTTAATATAACAATTTTACCATATCTTAATTTTTCTAGATCAAACTCTTCTTTAATACTTGTACCAATAGCGGTTATTAATGAGGATAATTCATTATTTCTAAATACTTTATCTACTCTAGCTTTTTCTACATTAAGAATTTTACCTCTTATAGGAAGGATAGCTTGAAATTTTCTATCTCTAGCTGCTATTCCTGTTCCTGCTGCAGAATCTCCCTCTACAATAAACAATTCACATTTACTTGGATCTTTTTCTTGACAATCTGCTAATTTTCCAGGAAGATTTCCAAAATCTAATGCTCCTTTTCTTCTTGTTAATTCCCTTGCTTTCCTTGCTGCTTCTCTTGCCATAGCAGCACTTATAGATTTATTACAAATAGATTTAGCTATAGCTGGATTTTCTTCAAAAAAAGTCTTTAAATGTTCATAAACTGCAGAACTTACTAAACCTTTAACATTTGAATTGCCTAATTTTGTTTTAGTTTGTCCTTCAAATTGAGGATTAGGAACTTTAACTGAAATGATTGTTACCAAACCCTCTCTAACATCATCTCCAGTTAATTTTACATCACCTAAATCATTTTTCTTAATGTAATCATTTATTGATCTTGTTAATGCTGCTCTCCATCCTTCTTCGTGAGTTCCACCCTCAACAGTATTTATGTTATTACAAAAACTGAAAATATTGGATTGATAAGAATCATTATATTGCATTGCAATTTCTATGTCTATATCATTTTCTTTGTTTAAATAAATAGGCTCTGATAATATATTTTTATTTTTGTTTAAATCTTTTACAAATGATATAATTCCACCGTCAAAGAAGTATTCTTTTTTTACATCATTTTTTTCATTTATAATTTCTATTTTTAATCCAGCATTTAGATAAGCTAATTCTTTTAATTTTTTGTTTAATATATCAAAATCAAAGTTAATATCTTCAAAAATTTCATTATCTGGAAGGAAAGTTATACTAGTTCCAGTACCTTCTGCATTTCCTATGATTGTTAGCTCACTTACTTTAACTCCTTTTTCATATTTTTGATGATAAATATTATTATTTCTTTTTATTCTAACTTCTAACCATTTTGATAACGCATTTGTAACAGAAATTCCTACTCCATGTAACCCACCAGATACTTTGTATGTTTTATGATCAAATTTTCCACCAGCATGTAATGTAGTCATGATCAATTCTAGAGCTGGTTTTTTTTCTTCTGGATGTAAATCTATAGGAATGCCTCTTCCATTATCTTCAATTGTTATAGAACCATCTTTATGTAGTGTAACTTTAATTGTGTTGCAGAACCCTGCTAAAACCTCATCTAAACTATTATCAATGGCTTCTTGAACAATATGATGCAATCCTCTAATGGCTGTGTCTCCTATAAACATACCTGGACGTACTCTTACTGCTTGTAAATTTTTTAATACAGTTATGCTATCAGCCTTATAATCCATTTTAAGTATTTCTAACTAAATTAGTTTGTTTTCTTAGTTATTTTTTTCTAAGAATAGTAATAAAAATCATATTTAATTTAAAAGCTTTTCTATGGCTAAAACCCTAAAATATAAAGGAATTAGAGCTTGTATTCATAAATTAAATTTGATAAAAACATACGTTTATAAAGAAAATTTAATATATAAAAAATCTTCTTAAAAAAATAGTAAGCTTTATAAATTGAAAATCAAAATCTAAAAATAGATGTATAAAATAATCTTGGATACAGATTTTTTATTAACTTCATTGAAGTTTAAAGTCGATATAATCTCAGAAATTGAAAGAATTTCAGACTTTAATTATAAAATTTTTGTTATAGACAAAACTTTAGATGAACTAAAAAATAAAAAATTAGAGAAATTAGCTTTAGAATTAATAAAAAGATTTAATATTATTGAAACAAAAAAAGATAAAATTGTTGATGATCTTATTTTTGATATTAAAGATGACAACATTATAGTAGCTACACAGGATAAGGAGCTTAAGAAAAAGTTAAAAAGGGAAAAAGTTCCAATTATCACAATAAGACAAAAAAAATATTTGACTATAGATAAATAAAAAAAATGTTTTATGAAGTAGAAGTTAAAAGTCACATTAGAGTATCACCAGAGTTATTCAATTCTGATACTGATGAAGCGATTATTCAACAATTAAACAAACAATTTGAAGGATTTATTTCAAAAGATTTTGGTTTTGTTATAGCTGTTTCTTCTGTAGTTAATGTAGGAGATGGAATTATTATTCCAGGAGATGGAGCAGCTTATTATGAAACTTCATTTAAATTATTTACTTACAAACCAGAGTTACAAGAAGTTGTTTTAGGAAGGGTTTTAGAAATAACAGATTTTGGAGCATTTATTAATATTGGAGCTGTAGATGGAATGGTTCATGTAAGTCAAGCAATGGATGATTATGTTACTTTTTCAAAATCAAATGTTTTAACTGGAAGAGAGACTAAAAGATCATTAAAAGTTGGAGATAAATGTAGGGCAAGAGTTATTGCATTATCATATAAAGATCCAGCAAATCCAAAAATTGGATTAACAATGAGACAACATATGCTTGGAAATTTAAAATGGATAGATGATGAATTAAAAAAAATAGGAAAAGAATCTAAGAAAAAATGAAAAGAGTATGTAAAAGATGTAGAATGTTTGTTGAAGGGAAAGTTTGTCCTGTTAATGATTCAGAGTGCCCTACTATAAAGAATAGTCAATATGCAACTAGTTGGCAAGGAAGAATTAATATTTTAGATGCTAACAAATCAGAAATAGCTAAAAAAATAGAGGCTAAAGTTAAAGGAGAGTATGCTATTAAAGTAAACTAAAATGGAATTAAAATTACTTAAACAAACTGAAATGCCTTTACTATCAAGAAAAAGAGTTAATTTTGATTTGTTTTTTGAGGGAGCTACCCCTTCTGAGAAAGATATTGTTGAGAATGTAGCTTCTGTTTTGAAAGCAAAGCAAGAATTAATTTCTGTAAGACATATCTATACAAAATATGGGGAATCAAAAGCTAAAGTTATTATTCATTTATATAATACTATAGAAGAATTGAAGAATATTGAAGAATTTAAGAAGAAAAAGAAGAAAGGAAATAAAAAAGAAGGAGAACAAGCAACCCCTCAACAACAACCTAAACAAGAAGTTAAGGAAGAAAAGAAAGAAGTGAAAGAATCACCAAAAGAAGAAAAGAAAGAAGTTCCTAAAGAACAATCTAAAAAAGAGATTAAAGAACAACCAAAAGAAGTGAAAGAAGAAAAAAAGGAAGAAGTAAAGAAAGATGCCAAAGAAGAAAAGAAAGAATAAAGCTCCAAGTAAAGTATGGACTAAATATAAAGTTGAAGGAGACAAATTAATTAGATCTAAAACTTGTCCTAAATGTGGTCCTGGAACATTTCTAGCAGAAAATAAAGAAAGATTTTATTGTGGCACATGTCATTATCTAGAGACAAGACAAAAAGAACAAAAATAATTCTACTTAGTTCTCATACAAACATAAAATATTTAAATAAAGAAATATTGTGGTAATTGTATGATAATTGAGGTTCAATTTTGAATAAAATACACTTTTGGGAATTTCCAAGAAAAGAGATCTATATTTTAATAAATAAAAAAACTAGAAAGTTGTTAATAGAGAACTCTTTAATCAACACAAATTCAAATAATTATTATGAATTTTCTTTAATTATAAATGAAAAATCTAAGAAATACGGTCTTAAAACTAAATTCAATGGTGGTGATATAAAGAGATGGTTAATTGGAAGATATAAAGATACTAGAACTGGTAAGATTCATCCAAAATTTATTCCTA
>JASLOB010000031.1 GCA_030745695.1 Candidatus Nanoarchaeia archaeon
AAATGATAGAAAAAAATAAACTTCTAGAGGTTAAAAAATTTCTGGAAAAATCTGAAAATCCATTATTCTTTTTTGATGATGACTTAGATGGATTATGTGCTTAGGCATTATTAAAAAAATATGTTGATAAAGGAAAAGGGATTATATTAAAAACCACTCCAAATTTGAATATAGATTTTTTACCTAAAGTTATTTCATACAACCCAGACATTGTTTTTATTTTAGACAAGCCTTTAGTAGACCAAGAATTTTTAGATAAAATTAATGTTCCAGTTATATGGATTGATCATCATAATCCTATTGAAAGAAAAGGTGTGAAATATTATAACCCAAGATTAAAAGATAGAAGTGATGGAAGACCTACTTCATATTGGTGTTATAAGATTGTTGAAGAAAATTTATGGATCTCAATGTTAGGTTCTATAGGAGATTATTTTCTTCCAGAGTTTTCAAAAGAGTTTTCAAAAAAATATCCTAAATTAATAAAAAAGATAGACCTAGATGAAATAAAATTCAATTCTGAACTTGGAAAACTAGTAAAAATATGTTCTTTTATGTTAAAAGGAAAGATCTCTGAAGTTGATAATTATATAGACTATTTTTGTAGTATAAATGATCCACATGAAATATTGAACAAAACAAGTAAAAAAGGAAAATTGATATATGATAAATTTGATAAAATAAATAAGATATATGAAAAATATTTAGAAGAGGGAATAAAAACTGCTTCAAAAGATAAATTATTATTGTATGAATACTCTCCATCTCAAATTACATTTAATGAAGAACTAGCAAATGAACTCATAAATAAATTTCCAAAAAAAATAGTTATGATTGCTAGAGAAAAAAAAGGTTACATGAGACTGAGTATTAGAAGTAGAAAAATAGTAATTCCTCCAATCTTAGAAAAATCATTAAAAGATTTAGATGGATCTGGAGGAGGACATGAACATGCTTGTGGAGCTAATATTCTAAAAGAAGATTTCCAAGAATTTATTAAAAGATTTAATGAACTTATCTCATAACAATTCTAGCATCAACAATAACAGCTTTTTTATTGTTAACAATTAAAGGATTAATGTCTAATTCTTCAATATTTGGATACTTTTGAGATAATTTTGATAGTTTCATAAGAACTTCTTCTATAGATTTTATATTAAATTTTTTTCCTTTAGCCCCTTTTAATAATTGAAAACCTTTAGTTTCTTGCATCATCTCCCTTATATCTTCTAATTCTACAGGACATATTCTAAAAGAAACATCTTTCATTATTTCTACATAAACTCCACCTAATCCAAAAATTATAACATGGCCAAATGTTAAATCTTTTTTCAATCCAACTATTATCTCCATTCCTTCAACATACTCTTGTACTAAAACACTAGAACTCTTCTTTTTTAATAGTTTAAAGTCAGATTCTAAATTCTCTTTATTACTTATCTTAACTCCATTATCATCTGTTTTATGTAATGTATTAGTTATCTTTAGTGCAATTGGAAAACTTAATTTTGAAGCAATCTTAGAAACTTCATTATAATTTTTAGCTAATCCTCTTTTAGCTATAAGAAATCCTTTTTTCTCTAAGAAATCTTCTGCCTCTTTTTCCTTAAGTATTTTCATGGTTAAAGAAAAACTATAAAACTATTTAAATATTGTTTAATTTAATCTTTAAAAGAGGTGTGATAATATCAAAAGAATAATATTAATATTACTAATTTTAATGTCCTCAGTAAGCGCTCAATTAGAAGTAGAGAGACCATTAGAAGATTATAATAAATATTCTAGTTTAGAATTAAATGTAAATTTGGGATCAGAGATAGAAGTAGTGCCAAAAAAAAGAAGTTATGATATAGATTATATAGATGTTGATTTAAAATATTATCCAGATGATGATGATAGACAAGAAATAATATCTCAAGAAATAAAAGCAGAAGGTGCAGAAATAAATAAAAATAATAATATAATAAATATAGTTTGGGAAGATCCAAGAGAAACTAAATACACTTATTCTGTTAACACATTAGTTAAAACAAAAAATGATTTTAAGAAAGTTACAAAAAGAATTCCATTTCCAATACAAAATTTAGATTATTCATTATATGAATATACAAGTGAAGGAGAATTTATAGATATTAATGAAGATATCAAAAAAATAGCTGTAGAACTTGCAGAAGGTGAAGATGATTTGTATGTTGTTACATTCAAAATAGCTGATTGGATCAATAAAAATATAGAATATGATCTATCAACATTAACAGCAGATGTTGTCCAAAAATCTTCTTGGGTACTAGAGAATAGACAAGGTGTTTGTGATGAACTAACAAATCTGTTTATTTCTATGTTAAGATCTGTAAACATTCCAGCTAGATTTTTGGGGGGAATAGTTTATACAAATGTTGGTTCTTATTTTGGAAATCATGGTTGGGCTGAGGTTTATTTTCCTGGATATGGATGGGTTCCTTTTGATGTAACTTTTGGACAGTATGGATGGATAGATCCAAGTCATGTAAAACTTAGTTATGTTCAAGATTCTGGAGAATCTGCTGTAGATTATAAATGGAAATCTAATGGTGTAACTTTAAACTCAAAAGGATTATCAATAGAAACAACAGTCAAAAAATTAGGTGGTAGAATTGCTCCTAACACCATATTAGACATAAAACCTTTAGAAGAAGAGATAAATTTTGGTAGTTACATTCCACTAGAGGTATCTATTAAAAATAGTAATCACTATTACACCCCTCTTTCAGTCATTATAACAAAATCTCCTAGCCTACTAGAAGAGAATGTTAAAGCAATATTATTAAAACCAAATGAAGAAAAAAAGTTATTTTGGACAATCGAAATTGATGAAGATCTTAATAAAAAATTTGTTTATACTTCAGAATTAGAAGCAAAAACAAACTTTGGAGCTACATCTAGTAGTATAATAAAATTTTCTAAAGGTTTTGACGATGTGAGTAAAGAAGAAGCTGAAGAGACAATAGGAAAATTAGAAATTAGAGAAGAAAAAAGATTTTTATCTGATCTAACATTATCTTGTGATACATTAAAACAAGATTATTACAGTGATGAAAAGATTAATATAAAATGTATTGTTGAAAATGTAGGAAATGAGAATATAAAAGATTTGAATGTTTGTGTGATAACTAATTGTAAAAAACTAGATTTGTTCATAGCTGAAAAGAAAGAACTAAATTTTGATGTTAAACTATCTTCTTCTTTAGATTTAAGAATAAGTGCTGAAACTGATAGTTTGATTAGATATGATGAACTAAACTTAAATGTTATTAAAGTTCCAAAAATAAGATTTATCGATATAGAACCAAAAAGTATTGATTACAATGAATTAATAGACTTAAATTTTGATATTTTTTCTAATACAATAATCAATAATGTTAGTTTAGAAGTAGAAGATGTTGCAAATTCTAAACTAAAAAATTTTGAGGGCAGGTATAAAATAATAACTTCAATAAAAGGTAAACAAATTAAAGATGGAGTATTAACATTAAAATTATTCTATAAAGATGAACTTGGTGAAGATAGGAAACATGAAGAGAAACATAAAATAGAGATAACTAATATTCCATTTTATAGAAAGTGGATGACAGATATATTTAGTTTGTTTTAATAAGTATTAGAGATACATAGAACTTTATTTGTTTTTTTCCCAGAGACTATACATCTTCCTTGTTTTTTATTCTCAATATCGACTCCAAAAGGATCTACACCTTCACCTAAAGCTTTGATTTTATCGTAAGATTTTCCTTCTCCATCCCAAAAACATTTTATAACTTTTCCTTGATCTAATAATTTATTCACTTCATTTAACTTATTAGTAAAAACTATTTTGTCATTAAACTCTTTTCTAGCTTTTTTATAGATATTTCTCTGTATTTCTTCTAATAAACCATCAACTTTCTTAACTAATTGAGTTTCTTTTATAGATTCTTTTTTTCCATTGTCTCTTCTAACTAACATAACAGATTTATTTTTAAGATCTTTAGGACCTATCTCCAATCTTATTGGAACTCCTTTAATTTCCCAGTCATAAAATTTACTTCCTGGTCTATCTTCTCTTAAATCAATCTCAACTTTAATATTTTCTTTCTTCAATCTATCATAAATTTCATTAGCTTTTTTCAAAACTTTAGATTTATCTTTTGTAGAATAAATTGGAATTATTATTAATTGTATCACTGCAATTTCTGGAGGTATCACCAATCCTCTATCATCTCCATGTGCAGCTAATGCAGCTACTAAAAATCTTGCACCATTTCCAGTACACATTTGCCATGCATATTTTTCTTTTCCATCCTTATCTTTAAATTTAATATTAAATTTTTTAGAATATGCTTGACCCAAATAATTTATAGAACCATTTTCCATTGCTTTTCCATTTGGCATTATTGTATAATCTTCAACTGCCCCAATAGCTCCTGGAAAACATTCCCATTCAGGCTTTTCCACTCTTATTCTAGGGACTGCTATTTTCTTCCATATTAGATCATAAAATTTTTGATGTAATCCTCCTTCTTTTTCTGCTTCTTCTCTTGTAGAATGAGCTGTATGTATCTCAAACCATACAGTAATCTCTCTATCTCTTACTAAAGGTCTAGTATGTTTAGTTTCATACCTAAAACTAGAAACTGTTTCATAAATTCTTAATGGCAAATCAGTATAAGCTCTTGTCCATAAAGCAAACATAGGATACATTGCAGGTTCTCCAGTTGGTCTTAATATATGAGTAGCTTTTTTTTCATCAGAACCTCTAACCCAAAATGCTTGTTCTCTAAATCCTTTAAACCAACCATCATTCATCTCAGCATACTCTAAAGGAACAATTAAAGGAAAATACAACTCTTTTAATCCAGTCTCTTTAAAGATTTGATCCCAATAATTTTTTAGATTTAAGATTAATTCATAACCATAATTAAGCCATACAAACATCCCCTTAACATTATATCTTTTATCAATCAACCCAGATATAGCTATAACTTGGTTATACCACTCAGAAAAATTCTTATCTTTTTTAGCTGTTAATGCTTCTGGTTGTTCTGATTCTTTTTTCATAAAAGAAAAAAATAGAAGTATTTATTTAAATTTATTGTTTCCATTTAATTGTACATCCAATTGCATGAGTCTCAGGGTTTGGAACTTCTTTTCCTTCAACTAATGCGTCTAAAGCTTCTCTTAAATCTTTTTTTGTAACTTGTTCAGGATGTTCCCAATTATCATCTATTCTTCCTGTATATCTTAATTTTCTTTCCTCATCAAACACAAAAATATGTGGTGTTCTTTCTCCACCATAAGCTTTAGCTACTTCTTGTGTTTCATCTCTTAGATATGGAAAATTAAATCCTTTTTCTTCAACTCTTTTCTTCATATTCTCAAAATTGTCATCAGGATGAGTCTTTTCATCATTAGAATTAATTCCAACTAATTGAACCCCTTTATCTTTGTAATCATTTTGTATTGCAATTAATCTATCTTCATATGCTTTAACATAAGGACAATGATTACATGTAAATATAACAACTAAAACTTTTTTGTCTTTAGAGTCCTCTAAACTATGCTCTTGATCATCTGTTCCTATTAACTTAAAATCTGGTGCTTTATCATTAATTTTCATTTTACCTCCAATACTACTCAAAATCTTTAACTCTCTTTAATAAATCCTCCTTTAATCCTTCATCTTCAGTTTTTTCAGCATAAAGTTTTATAGCCTCTCTTGCGATTGGATCTTTAAAGCTTAACAAAAACTTATCTACATCAAGTTCTGGATATTTATCGCTTTGAAATTCTCCTTTTTCATTTAGGTTATTTCCCATTTTTACCTCCAAACTTTTATTTTAATGGGCCTACTGGGACTCGAACCCAGAACTTTCGGTTCGAAACCGAATATTTTATCCATTAGACTATAGGCCCAAAATCATAAAAACCTTGCCTTTTTTTAATCTTTTTACTATTCTAAATAATAACAAAATTTTATATAGAATCTACTTTTAGTATATTTTTAATGGATCTAGGAAATTTCTTTAATTCAAAGAATGTAGCTATAGTAGGGGTATCAAGAAATCCTAATAAAATAGGCCATGTTATTTTTAGAAATCTTATAGATGGGGAGTTTAGTGGCAATATATTTGTAGTTAACCCAAATGTACAATCTATTCTTGGATATGTCTCTTATAAAAATATTTCACAAATTAAAGAAAAAATTGATTTAGTTATAATAGCAGTTCCTGCAAAACAAGCTGTTAAAGTAGTAAATGAGTGTGGAAGAAAGAAAATTAAGGATTTAATCATAATAAGTGCTGGATTTAAAGAAGTTGGAAATAATAAACTAGAAAATTCATTACAAAAAGCAATTAAAAAATATAAATTAAGAGTTATAGGTCCAAATTGTCTAGGAGTTTTAAACACTAAAAATAAGCTAGATACTTTATTTCTTCCCCATTATAGACTTAAAAGACCAAAACAAGGAGGAATTTCTTTTGTATGTCAATCAGGAGCTGTTGGCTCAACAATTTTAGATTTGGCTTCTAGAGAAGAAGATGGATTTGCTAAATTTATTAGTTATGGTAATGCAATTGATGTTGATGAATCTGATTTAATTGAATATTTAGCTAGTGATTATGATACTAAAGTTATTTGTTTGTATGTTGAAGCAATAAAAGATGCTAAAAAATTTATGAAAGTTATGAAACAAACAACTAAAAGAAAACCTGTTATTGTAGTTAAAGGCGGTATGACTGAAGAAGGTAACAAAGCTACTTTATCTCATACAGGATCTTTAGCTGGTTCTGCTGAAGTGTATTTAGCTGCATTTAAACAAACTGGAATGATCTATGCTCAATCTTTAGAAGATATGTTTAATTATGCTAGAATTTTAGAAGGCTCTATTAGACCTAAAAATAATAGAATTCAAATAATAACTAATGGTGGGGGTTATGGTATCATATGTACTGATGCTGTTGTTAATAATAATTTAAGAATGGCCGAACCTAGTAAAGAAACTAAAAGAAATTTAAAAAAATATTTTCCTCCTATAGTTATCTTAAATAATCCAATGGATCTTACTGGAGATGCAACAACAGAAAGATATAGATTATCTATTGAAGCTTGTTTGAATGATAAGAATATTGATGTTTTATTATTAGTTGTTTTATATCAAACCCCTTTAATTACAACAGATGTTGTTGATGTTATTACTGAATTTAAAAATATGCATAAAAAGCCAATTATTGTAGTATCAACTGGAGGAGAGTTTACTCAAATTTTAAAAGAATCTTTACAAAACAATGGAGTTCCTTGTTTTACTTATCCAGAAAATGCTGTTAAATCAATAAAAGCATTAGTTGATTATTACCTATAACATTATTTTATCTTCTTCCATAACTCATCAAACATTATTTCTATAGATTTTGCATGGTCTTTAGATCTAATTTTTATAGCAGAAAACTCATATTGTAAGATTATATGATAAACATAATCATCAAATATAAATGTGGCTTCTTTTGAATCATCTAAAGATTTAAGAAATTTTGTTTCTGTTAACTTATCATTATTAATTTTTTTATATTTTTCTGAAAGCTCCAATGTGGTTTACTCCTAACTATGAACATGCAAAAATGTTTGCTGAAGGTTGGGATAAACCTAGAGGATTAGATTTACTAAAAAATCTTTTCGTTGATGTAAATCCAAAATTAGCTAAAGCTATAGTTTTAGAATTTTCATCAAAACAATTAGGAGAACTAACAAGAGAAGACGATGCAGGAGCAATTGCATTCAAACTAGAAAAAGGTCCGGTATTAATAAATTTTAAAAATTAAGGAGAATAAAATGACAAAACAAAAAACAAGAATAAATGAAAAAGCAGAAGGATTAATTAAATCAGCAGAATTCGCAATTGAAAATGAATCTTATGGAACTGCTAGATTTTTATACCAAGAAGCAAGAAGAATGTATCAAGAGATTGGTAATAAAGAAAAGGTCATTAAAGCAAATGATGAAATAAAGAGTATTGATGAATTGCTTCATGAAAAATTTGGTGATAAAGCAGATCATTTAAAAACTCTAGATTAGATTAATTTGTATCTCTTTTATAATTTTTTAACAAATTTTTCTAATCTATTCATTGCTTTTACAATTATTTTATAATCTGTTGCATAACTACATCTAATATATCCTTCACCAAATCTTCCAAATTCAGTTCCGGGAACAACAGCAACTTTAGCTTCTTTTAATAATTTATTAGCAAACTTACTAGAACTCATCTTAAAATCTTTTATATTAGAAAAAGTATAAAATGCTCCTTTAGGCTCTAAAGTTTTTAATCCAATCTCATTTAATCTTTTAACAATAAACTTTCTTCTTCGATCATACTCTTTTCTCATTTTTTCAATATGTTTATTCGGAAGTGTTAAAGCTTTCATTGCCATTAATTGAGAGATATGTGGAGCTGTCAATGTTATGTAATGAATACTTTTAGTCATAGCTTGTATTACATTTTTAGGACCATGAACATATCCTAATCTAAAACCACACATAGCATAACTCTTAGAAAATGATTGTAATGTAATGACATAATTCTTCATTCCATTTAATGATCCAATACTTATATGTTTAGAATCGTAGATTAACTTTTCATAAGCTTCATCACTTAATACATACAGATCATTATCTACAGCTATATCTGCTATCTCTTCTAACAATTTTTTATTTAATACAGTTCCAGTAGGATTAGAAGGAGTGTTAACCATTAATGATCTTGTTTTTTTATTTATTAATTTTTTAATTCTATCTGGATTTATTTCAAAATTTTCTTCTTCTTTTAATTCTAAATCAACAGGAACAGCATCACTTAACTCTATAGCTGGAAGATAAGCTAAATATCCAGGATTTGGAATTATAACTTGTTCATTAATATCTAATGTAGATAGTAATGTTGTGAAAATTCCTTCTTGACTTCCACATGTAACTAAAATTTCATCAATATCTGCATTAATTTTATTTTCTTTTTTTAATTTTTTAGTTATAGCTTTTCTTAAATCAGTTCTACCTTCTGAAGGAGAATAATGTGAATATTTTAATTCTTTATTTTTAGAAATTATACTTTTCAAATAATTTAATAACGGCTTTGGAGTTTCAAAATCAGGTTCTCCAGGTCCTAATGATAAAATAGATTTATCTTCTGCTGCCAATCCCAATAATTTTCCTATAACTGCATCTGGAAGTTGTAACTCTCTTTCAGCTATATGTCTCATAATTATTTAATGATTAATTATTATAAATAGGTTTTGTTTAAGTTAAATTTATATATCTAAAGATTTTTTCAGTATAGGGGCTAAAATGAGTTTAATAGATTGGTACAATTCAAATTTAAGAAAATTAGATGTGTGGGACATAGGCTTTATTAAATTAAGTGTAGCTGCTGCTGTATTATTATTAGCAAAGTATTGGGCACCTATACTAAATTTGGAATGGTATTGGTATGTCATAATTTTCGTGATAGCTACAATAAGACCACTATCTAAATTTTTCAAACAATAAACTTCAAAACAAATATAAAGTATAGAGTATATTTTATATTGTGAGGAAAATATTAGTAGCATTAGGTGGAAATGCTATTTTAAAAAAAGGTGAAAAGGGAACATATAACCATCTAATAAAGAATATTAAAGGTACATACAAACAACTTCTTCCTTTAATTAAAAAAAATAAAATAATA
This sequence comes from Candidatus Nanoarchaeia archaeon, assembly GCA_030745695.1. Classification (GTDB taxonomy): domain Archaea; phylum Nanobdellota; class Nanobdellia; order SCGC-AAA011-G17; family JACPNG01; genus JACPNE01. Next base: position 9,731 of record JASLOB010000031.1, read on the forward strand.
ATTACTTTTGGAAATGGTCCTCAAGCAGGAATTTTAGCTATTCAAAATGAGTTAGCAAAGAATAAATTTTCTCAAATGCCTTTAGATGTGATAGGTGCAGAATCTCAAGGTTGGATAGGCTATCTATTAGAAAAAGAATTAATAAATTTATTAAAACAAAATAAGATTAAAAGAGAGGTTGTTACCATTCTAACCCAAGTTTTAGTAGATCAAAAAGATAAAGCATTTAGAAATCCAACTAAGTTTATAGGTCCATTCTACAAAAAAAATGAAATATCCAAACTAAAGAAACAAGGATATAAAATAAAAGAAGATCCAAGAGAAGGTTATAGAAGAGTTGTCCCAAGTCCAAAACCATTAGATATTATAGAAAAAGATACTATTAAAAGATTAGTTGAGAAAGGAATAATTGTAATTGCTTGTGGGGGTGGGGGAATTCCTGTTTACAAAAATAAAGATAATTTAATTGGGATTGAAGGAGTTATTGATAAAGATTTAGCATCTCAATGTCTAGCTTCTTCTTTAAAATTTGATGAATTTATCATAATAACAGATATAAATAAAGTAGCTATAAATTATAAAAAACCGAATCAAACATTTTTAAGCAAATTAAAATTAAAGGATTCAAAGAAGTATTTATTAGAAAAAGAATTCCCTCCTGGAAGTATGGGTCCAAAAATACAAGCTTCTAACAATTTTCTCAGTAGAGGTGGAAAAAAAGTTGTTATTACAAATATTAAAAATATAAAGAAAACTTTAGAAAGTAAAGAGGGCACTATAATTACAAAATGAAAAAAGATTTTAGTTTAATAAAAGATTATCAAAAAGATGTATATTTGTTAAGTTATATAGGTAGATTATTAGAGTGGGATACAAGGACAAATATGCCTAAAAAAGGTATTAAATCGAGGTCTGAACAAATCTCACTTATTTCTAAAACAATACATAAAAAAATCACATCTGAAAAGTTGTATGACTCATTAAAAAGATTAAGAAATTCTAAATTAGATAAAATAAACAAATTAATGATTAATGAATTATATAAAGATGTAGATAAATCAAGAAGATTACCAAACGAATTCATTAAAAAATTATCAAAGACCACAACATTAACTACATTAAAATGGAGGGAAGCAAGGCAACAAAATAATTTTAAGAAATTTGAACCCTATCTAAAAAAAATAGTTGAATTAAAAAGACAAGAGAGTAGATATATTGGATTAAAAGGTCACCCTTATAATAGCTTATTAGATAGTTATGAAGAAGGTATGACTACAGAAAGATTAAAACCATTATTTAAAAAATTGAGAAAATCTTTAGTGTCATTAAGAAAAAAAGTTCAAGGAAGTAAGATACATAAAGAACATAAAAACGAATATGATAAAGATTTCAATCGTGATATCCTAAAAGGATTCTGTTCTGATGTATCAAAAAGAATGGGTCTAAATAATAAAAATTCCTATGTACATAGTGCCACTCATCCAATCACCTTCCCTGTAGGAATAAACGATATAAGAATAACTAATAATTTTGATAGACATGCTTTATTTTCATTTATAGCAGCAATACATGAATCTGGACATGCTTTATATGAATTAAATTTACCAAAAAAACATAGATATACAATATTATATAACGCTACTTCTATCGGTGCACATGAATCTCAATCAAAATTCTGGGAGAGTATGATAGGGAAAAATAAACCTTTTTGGAA
>JASLOB010000032.1 GCA_030745695.1 Candidatus Nanoarchaeia archaeon
AACGATTGAACGATTGAATGCGTTCAATCGCTTCCTCTTTTTTCTCAACTTTTTCTTCATTTTCAACAATTTCTTCTTTTTCTTGCAACAAACTTTCTAATAATTCTAATTTCCTAAGAACATAATTTAATTTATCTTCATGATTTTTTGTTTTAGAATCAAAATGAGTTATCCAATTTCCCAAATTTAGAATATCTTTTTTTATTTTTGTAAAAGAATCACCTAAATGAAAGTGTAAATCATCTAATCTCTTATGTGGGTCACTTTTTTTCCTTAAGAAATTAAAAACCATCTCTAAATAATGTATTTTATTCTTAATAAACCTTTTTCTGTAAATAATTAATTATAATTAAAACTTTTAATCAAAAATTAGATGTTTTATCGACATAAAATTTCACTTAAGACACCTTAAGCGAATCTTTATCTCTTTAGCTTAGATATTATCAAATACAAGCCTAAAACTATCAAGAAAACAGGCCAAAATGAGATATAAGGGATCCATCCATATTCTCTAGCAATCAAGAACAATCCAATTATTAAGAAAAACCAACCCCAAAAACTAGTTCCACAATTGCAACAATTCCAATTACAAACATAACTTTCATCTTTTCCTGATTTTGGTGCTTTTTTCATATAATATTTAAGGGTTAATGTCTAATAAATCTTTCCTTTAATACTAGTTATGCGAACCTAAAGATAGGGTCTAAACATCTCTATAACCTTTAAATCTTCTTCAGAATATCCTGCCCTTATTAATTGATCATAAAAAGTTCTACTATTGATTCCTATAACCTCTTCGTTACTTGTACTTGATATTAGTATAATGGATCTTGCTAATTCCACTAATTCAGGATTTTTTGCTTTCAACCCAATTTTGATAATTCTAATTCGTCCCAGAACAGGTTAACATTTCTTTCTTTTTCTAGTATCTCTTCTCTACGATGAAAATTTTTCCCTACAAACCCGACAAACCTGCCTTTAAGAAACAATTTAACTCTGTTCATGAAAATCACCTCTTTTTTTTGATATCTTTTTAGTGTGATTGGTGTTTTATATATTGTACCTGGACTTGTCCACTGTGTCCAGTGCTTTATATGAGAAGTCCTGTTAGCGAGAAATATTTCTGTTTTATTGGCTTTGACACTGGACATAATTTAGTTGTGGTGTTGGGCTGTGCGTATATTAACTAAAAAAGTAAGATTTAAATGTCAGGTGACCTTTTCTTAGTCTTAACATGAAAAAAAGAGTGGTAATGAGTTTGTTTAATAAAAAAAATTATCCTAAGATATTATTGTTTTTGTTTTTAGTGTTTTGGGTCTTCATAGCTATATCTCCTTGGTATCGTGAAGCTTGGGTTGCTGAAAATATTTTAACAGTTTTTTTTGTCGGGTTATTAATTTTCACGTATAACAAATTTAGGTTTTCAAATCTAAGTTATACATTATTTTTCACAATATTATTTCTACATACAATCGGGAGTTATTATACTTATACAGAAATGCCTCTGTTTGACCTTCTCCGGGACAGTTTTGGGTTAGCAAGGAACCATTATGATCGGGTGGTGCATTTCCTTTTTGGAATTTTGTTTTTTATCCCTACTTATGAATTTATTTCTAAAAAATTTAGGGTGAAAGGATTTTGGGGATTATTTTTGAGTTTTTTAATAATAATTGCTTTGAAGGGTACTTATGAAGTGTTTGAATATTTGTACGTGATTTTAACTAAGAGCGAAATTATTGGTCAACATTATCTTGGGATGCAGGATGATGAATGGGATACACAGAAAGATATTGCTTTAGGGATGTTAGGTTCTGCTATGGCCTGGGTTGGTTTTTGGATTAAGGATTTATGGAAGAAGTAAGAAGAAAATAAACAAAAAAAAGAAAAATTAATAATTACTTATCTCAGCATCACTGTATGTGGTCCCTTCAACTTCAATTTCACATCCACCAAGTTCTTGTAATACATCATATTTGTTAGCGATAACTTTCCCAGCTAACCTGGTATCAACTCCTGAATAACCTGCGACAATAAGAACTAAATTTCCAGTATCTTTATGTTGTAAAGAAATTATTTTTGCTTTATCTGGATAGAATCCTTGAGTGCAATCAGTTGGGTTACCTAATAATTCAGCAGTAACAGAATTAACACAAGGGTTTCCGACAGAGATTAGATTTTGAGTTGATACATCAGCTATTTCTGAATCCAATTTACTTGCATTAATAACTTGAACTTTTTTCTTATGTTATTTGATTATTTTTCCTTTATAAATCATTCTCTTAAGCACAGTTATCTTAACTTATTTTATTACTACTATCAAATAATGACTGATAGAAAGGTTTAAAAGTCAAAAAATCAACAATAGTTAATGGTAAAAGAGCCTATAGAACTAGCAAAACACGTAGATCCTAATAAATTAGGACATTCTGAATATTTTGATCATTTGTTAGCTTTTAATCAATTATTCCAAGAAAAAGTAGTTGGGGTTATATCATCTAGATTTCATAATTTTATGGATATATCTTGTAGTAATTTTTGTATTGCTACTACAGGAAGTGATGCTAGATTAGAAAAAGGACCTAAATCTTTAGTAGAGGTTGTTTTATTTGTAGAAGATTTTGATGATTGTGATAGAGTTATACAGACTATGGATAGTTATGTTAGCACCAAACCCGGAATAAAGATATTTGATAATGAAGTAGAAGTTAAAGATATAGATCAAGAAAAATTAAGTGAAACTACATTTCATAAAGGAACACCACAAGAGTTCGGTATAAAATCACCTAACAGGGTTTTTGATGCTAGGTATCTTTTTGGAGATGATCACATTTTTAAGAAAGCTAAAAGGAAATTATCTAAAGAATTAAAATCACCTTATGGTAAGAGAGTTTTAGAATCTATAAAAAAGAAAGCTAAAGAACAACAAAGAATAATTCTTAAAGGAACCCAAAGATATAGGGGAGAGGAAGTAGCCCATTATGATCTTAAAGATGGAAGAGCTTTTTATGATCCTAATAAAGGAATTTGGTCTTTTAAACAAGGCCCATTAAGGGCAGTTCAATTCGCTTTAGTTAGAGATATGATTAGAGGATTAAGAGAAGGACAAGATATGGAAGATATTGTTTATCTTCCTCAAAATACTGTAGCTAAAATGAACGCACTTGGTGTTCAAGACCACACTTTATTATCTCCTGAGAATGTAGGGGAATTATGCGATCATTATAAATATTTTTTACAAGCATATCATAAATCACAAGAACATTATAGTAATGAAGGAAAAACAGAACTTGAATTTAATGAAATTAATAAAAGAGAGATAAGAAATAGAGCTAGATCATTAGATAAATTACTAACAGCCCAAAAATTAAGAGGATAATGATAAAAACAAAATTCTATGAAAATTTAGGCATAGGAACTAGTATTGGATTTACTGCTGGTTTAGCTGTAAACTTAATATGCAATATAGAACCATTTAATTTTGATTTAAACAACTATGTTCAAGATGTGATTAGATTGGCCGAGATAATACCTTACTCTACTACAGGAGGATTTTTTCTTGGAGGGCTAAATGGTGTTGCTGAATTCTTTTTAGACAAAGCTGATATAAGGCGTAATGAAGGGGCTAAAAAGCTTAATTCAAGAGGGTTAGAGAGATTAACAAGAATAGTTGCTAAGAATAATAGTTCGCATAACGATGATTAAACGTAATCTATTGTTTTCTAGGCTTTATGGTTCCATCAGGGTTATATTTCCTTGAATATATACTCCAATCACTAGTAGCATAATAATTTAGTCTTACTTGTTTTCCCTGTCTTCTTATCACTTTTTTTGATAGTTCAACTGTTATTTCTCCCCCTTCTAATTGTACCCCCATTTCACCATAAACTAAAGTAGCACTTCTTGGTTCTATAACACTTATTATTTTAAGATCAACTTTTCTATGTAATGTTGGACCACTAATAGATGTGACAATAACATCAATACAAAGATTTCTTTTACTATCTCTAATACGTGCTCCATCATATACTTTATGCATTAAAGATCTATAACCACTCATGATTTTTATTTTAGTATTCTATTTAAAAATTTTACTTTGATAAAAAAGAATATAAACTAGTTTAATATCTAAATATATGCCTGTAATTGAAACTACTAATGGCTATACTTCTTCTTTAGTTAAAACACCCCATGCTAGACAAAGACTTAATGAAAGAATATTACCAATACCAACCTCAAATGATGGAAAAGATCGTTTTTTAGAACAAATGGCTTCACAATCTAGAGTAATGGATGAAAAAGAAGAAAAACATGAAGCATTAATCAGGAATCAAATACTCAAGAAAGGAGCATATAAACAATATAGGGAAGATGGAGGGGGTAATGTCATTGCAATAGAGTTTGATAATGAAGATCAACCAATAGCAGTTTCTGTTCTTGATCGTAAAAGAGTAGAAGAATACGTAAGAGTATACAGAAAAAATAATCACCGTATGGGTAGAATTGAAGGTATTGAAAAGTTCTCAGTTTATGCATGATAATTAAGCGAAATATTTATTATTCTCTTTTCTTTTCAAGTTAAGTGAAAGAATTAATTAAATTAACTGCTGAATTAAAATTAAGAGGTTTTTCAGAGAGAACAATAGAAGCTTATACATTACATAATAGAAAATTTCTAGAATACATTAAAAAATCCCTAGAAAAAATAACTGAACAAGAGATTAAAGATTATATGGCTCATTTAATATCAATAAATAACACCCCAAGATCATTGGCATTAAAAAAAGCCTCACTAAAATTCTTTTATGATGAAGTTTTAAAGAAAGATATTGTTAATTTTAAAACCCCAAAAATCCCAAAGACTATTCCTTCTGTACTAACAAAAGAAGAAATTAAAAGTTTAATAAATTCAGCAGGATCATATAAAACTAAAGTTATTATACAATTTTTGTATTCTTCTGGATTAAGATTATCAGAGTTAACAAGTTTGAAAGTAAATGATTTAGAATTAGACGAGAAAATAGGTTGGGTAAGAGGGGGAAAAGGAGCTAAAGATAGAATGTTTGTTTTATCTAATTTTATTATTGATGAACTAAAAACTTATATAAAAACTTTAGATAAAGATGAAACTTATTTATTTCCAGGAAAAAACAATACTTTATCCTCTAGAAACATACAAAAGATTGTAGAGAATGCAGCAAAAAAAGCAAGAATAAAGAAAAAAGTTACACCACATAAACTTAGACATTCATTCGCAACACATTTATTAGAAGATGGAGTTGACATAAGATACATACAAAGTTTATTAGGACATGCTTCTATCGCAACAACAGAAATTTATACTCATGTATCTAAGGAAAAGATAAAGTCGATAAAAAATCCATTAGATACATTATAATAACCTTTAAATACATTAGAGACATAATTTTTATATCGATAAAAGGGGGACAAAAAATGGCTGTTAGAGTTAAATCAGGGGAAAGCAGAGAGTCAGGCTGGCTTTACTTTGTTAAAGGTAAAACTTTAGAAGTATGGAAAGCAAAGATGGCTAGAGGAAGAAAGAAAGGTTCTGGAAAGAAAAAAGCTACTAAAAGAAAAACTACTGCTAAAAGAAAGACAACTAAGAGAAAAACAACAAAAAGAAGAAGGTAACTACTTTTTTATCTTACTTTTTAATCCTACAAATAGTTTGTTGAATATCTTATAAGTAGATTTTAATTCATTTTTTCCTTTTTTTGTTAGATTATAATTCTTTTTTCTACCATTCTGTTTCATCCTTATTAATCTTAATTTATTTAATCTTTTTAGCGTTGGATAAATAGTTCCTGGAGTCAATTTAGAACCTTTCCTTTTTCCAATTACATTAGATAATTCATCTCCACATAATTTTTTTTTATTTAATTCATGAAGTATTAGAAAACTAAGAAAGCCTTTCATATCTAAATACTTTGGAGTTTTCATCAATGATTAAAAGTTTTAATCATTTATAAATATTATTATTTATTGTACTTACAATATATTGTTTGTTCTATATATAGTATATACAATAAATGCTATAACCCTAGTTTTGATTTTTGCTTAAAACTTTTAAGCGCAAAATTAGATAAATTTTTATACTAAAATCCCATAAACTTTATATGAAAGTAGCTGTCGTCGGTAAAAATAGTGGTTATATTAAAAAACAACTAAAAAAATATAATTTAACCTTAGATAGTAGAAGACCATGGATTGTTATAAGTTATGGTGGTGATGGAACAGCATTGTTAAGTGAGAGATTATATCCTGAGATTCCAAAACTTTTATTGAGGCATAGTTCTATATGTAATAAATGTTCTACACATGATTTTTCTAAAGTTCTAAAAGCATTAGAAAATAGAGAGTTTACAATTAAAAAAACATCTAAGTTAATAGCGACAATAAAAAATAGAAAATTAATAGCTTTAAATGAAATTAATGTTCATCATTCTGCACCTTATGCAATAAGATTACAAGTTTTAATTAATAATGAATTAGTTGAACCTTTAGTAATAGGAGATGGATTAATTGTTTCAACTCCTTTTGGTAGCTCTGGTTATTATCAAACTGTTGTTAATAAAATTTTTAAGAAAGGTTTAGGATTAGCTTACCTTAATCCAATGAGGAATTCTAAAAGATTTAAAATAAAAGCTAGAAATAAAATATTAAAAGAAAAAGATATAGTTAAAGTTAAAGTTTTAAGAGGACCTGGAATTTTATGTTCTGATAATAATGAATCCATAATAAAAATAAAAAAAGGGGATCTAATAAAAATAAAAAAATATAGTAAAGGTGCTAAACTAGTCTTATTGAATAAAACAAGAACAAAGTTTTAAAAATACAAATCTTATTATTTCTTAATTGGCTCCTTAGCTCAGTCTGGTTAGAGCACTCGCCTCTTAAGCGAGTGGTCGGGGGTTCAAATCCCTCAGGGGCCATCTAAATATTGTGTAATCCAAAATATTTATTAATACTTATCATCTTTTATTCTTATGAAGGATTTAAAATCAGTTTTAATTACAAACATTATAATATTTTCTTTAATTTTTATAATTCACCTTATAAGAATCATAACGAAATTTCATGTACAATTTGGAGACTTTATTGTTCCTATATGGATTAATTATCTTGTGGTGATAATATCTGCATTTATTATTTACACTAATTATAAACAAATATAAAATGAAAATAACAATAGACACAGAAACAGACACTTTAGAGAATTTACAAGAGACTTTCTCTATTCTTATTAAAACTATACAAGAAAAAGGTGGGAAAATAGTTCTACAAAAAGAAAGTAATGGAAAAAAACCAAATACTGAAAACTCTTATGTTAAAAGAGCACAAGAACAAGAAAAATTAATGGACTCTATAGATATATCTAATATTTTACAATCAGATCATGGAATTAACAAAAAAAGACAAGACTCAATGCGTAAAAATCTTTAAATAATAAATAATATTTTATATAATAATGGAAAAAAGAAAAAAAGAGGATAAAAAAGAATTTGTAGATTTAATGGTTAGAAAAGCTTATTCTAAAGATCCAAAAGCAGAAGCACATGTTTCTAAATTAGAACCTGATAAAGACCCAGAAGTAAAACCACATAAGAGCAATTTAAAAGTAGAAGAAGTTGAAGAGATAACAGAAAAAGTAAGAAATAGTTTAGATAAAAAACGTCAACCCAAATAACTTAATTCTTTATCTTTCTTAGATCCTCTGGTTCCTTCACTCTTTTTCATTATCATATTTAATGTTTTTTCAAATTTCTCAGCAGCTTTTAATAAAGGTTTGTAATCAACTTTTAATCCAAGATATTTATCTAAGATTTCTATGGATTTTGCAGCAGCTTTACTATCTGCCAACCCTACATTACTTTCAATAAAAATTCCACTAACATCTTTATCTTTTAATAATAATGCTCCTGTAACTCCAATAACCAATCCTTCTTTTAGTTCTTTTAATCCTATCTTCTCAAATCCTTTTTTATTTTTTTGATTTCTTGTGTAGTAATAAGCACCTAAATTAGCTTGAGTTGAGCCTACTCCTTCTATACTTATAACTTCTTTAGCTTTTAGTTCTTTACATAACCTATTTATTATATCTGCTAACTCCCACTCTAATCCTTTAACTCCACTTAATGCATGAATCAATACAATATTATTTTTAGTATCATGAAACATTCCAATAGGCTCTACAATCTTACCTTCATGGATAGCTGCCATTGGCATGATCTTATCACTTCTTATTTTACCAATTGGTTTTGCATTCAAATGTTTAATTAAAAATTCTACAGCTATTGTTCCAACTAATCCAAATCCAGGAAAGCCTTCTATAACAATTGGTGACTTTGGTTTTTTTTCTAATGTAAGTTTCATAGTTCTAACCTCTCACTCATTAATTTATTATATCTATCTAAATAGTTATCAGATGTTTTTTGATCTTTTAATGATTTAACTTTTCCAATTAATTTAGAAAAGAAATCAATTAATTTTGTTTCAACATCTTCTTGATCATTTATTTTAATTAATACAATACTTTGCAATACATCATAAGAATCTTCTACTAAAACATCCCCTACTTCTTTAACATAGTTTAGTAATGTTTTAACTATCTGATAAGAATCTGTTAGAGGAAAGTCTAAATAAATATTTTTCATGTTATCATCTAATCTAAAATAGATTTTATAACTAACTTTATTTTCATTTAGAAATAACTTATGTACCTCAATTCTTTTAATATCTATCTCTCTATTTCTCATAGTATTAAAATAACTCTCTTGTATTTAAACTTTATCAAAGAATATCAAAATATTTTTTAATTTTATAAAAAAATAGAAAAAACCCCTTTTTATAATAAATTTTTAATTCTTTCTATATGTTCTGCTACTCTGTTTCCTGTATCTGTTAGTCTTATTATTTTAATTCTACCTTGTTTTACAAAATCTACTAATTTTGCTCTTTCCATCTCTTGTAGAATTTTAACTGCATGACTATAGGTACAATCAACTTCTTTTGCTAGAATGCTACCATATCTATTTTTATTACTCTTTCTAAGAGCTACTAATATCATTGCTGGTTTTCTTCTAAAAAAAACCTCGAAAATATCTTTCTTCATGTTGTCCCCCTAACACCACTTCTTGTCTCTATATGTTTTAAGAGTATATAGACCCTATTTAAAACTTTCTTTTTAATATATATTTCAGAACATATAGATAGCTTTTTAAATCTTTCTAACTAAAATTTATATTATGATAATTATTCTTTCTATAAAAGTATTTAAATAAAGTTTCAATAATATTCAATTATGATAGATATTAATTTAATTAGAGAGAATCCTAAATTAGTAAGAGAAAATATAAAAAATAGATTTCAAAAAGAACTAATTTCAGAAGTGGATGAATTTCTTAAATTAGATGATACTTGGAAAAAAGATAAGAAAAAATTAGATGAGTTAAGACATAGAAGAAATATTTTGTCAAAAGAAATAAATGAAGCAAAGAAGCAAGGGGGAGATATTAAAAAATTAATCAAAGAAGCAAAAGAATTACCAAATAAAATTAATGATCTAGAAAAGAAAAATAATGAGATAAAAGAAAAAATAGATTCCATTCATTCAAAATTACCTAACATTTTACACAAAAAAGTTCCAATAGGTGAAGATGAATCTAAAAACAAAGTTCTTAGGAAATGGGGTGTTATAAAAAAGCCTAAATTCAAATTAAAGAATCATGTTGAACTTTTAGAAGATTTAGGAATAGCAGATTTTGATGCAGGTAGTAGTAATTCTGGAAGAGGATTTAATTATTTAAAAAAAGAAATTGCTTTATTGGATTTTGCTTTACAGAGATATGGTATTGATTTCTTATTGAAAAAAGGATTTGATTATGTTGTACCTCCAATGATGTTAAGATTTAATACATTATTGGGTGCATTAAATGGACTAAAAGATTTTGAGGATGTTGTTTATAAAATAGAAAATGAGGATCTATATGTCATAGGAACTGCTGAACATTCTTTAGTTTCTATGTTAAAAAATAAAGAGATGAAAAAAGAGAAATTACCAATAAAAGTTTGTGCATTGACTCCTTGCTTTAGAAAAGAAATTGGTGCACACGGAGTTGATTCAAAAGGATTATTTAGAATGCATCAATTCAACAAAGTTGAACAAGTTACTTTTTCTACAGAAGAAGATTCATTTAAAATGATGGAAGAAATGAATAAAATATCTGAAAAATTCTTCCAAAGTTTGAAAATTCCTTATAGAGTTATTGAAATATGTTCAGGAGATTTAGGAAATAAATTTTCACGACAATTTGATATAGAAGCATGGTTTCCTAGACAAAATTCATATAAAGAAGTTACTTCAGCAGGAAATTGTACTGATTTTCAAGCTAGAGCATTAAACATAAAGTATTCTAATAAATCAGAAAGAAAATATTGTCATATCTCAAATAATACAATGATAGCTACTTCTAGAGGAATGGTAGCTATATTAGAAAATTTCCAACAAAAAGACGGTTCTATTAAAATTCCTACAATATTACAAAAATATACAGGATTTAAGAAAATATCTAAGGAGTAAGCTTTTTAAACATATTTTTAATGTGACTTTAAAATGAGAGTACCAAACCATATAGGGATAGTATTGGATGGAAATAGAAGGTTTGCTAAGAAATTAGTACTAAAACCATGGATGGGACATGAATGGGGCGCAAAAAAAGTAGAAAAATTACTTGATTGGAGTAAAGAATTAGGAGTTAAAGAACTAACATTATATGCTTTCTCAATACAAAATTTTAACAGACCTAAAGAAGAGTTTAATTTTTTAATGGATCTTTTTAAGAAAGAGTTTGGTAGATTGTTAAATGATAAAAGATTAGACGAAGATAAAATAAAAGTTAATTTTATAGGAAGAATCTGGAAATTTCCACAAGAATTAAGAGAGATTATGGCAAAAATAATGTATAAAACAAAAGATTATGGGGGTTATATTGTTAATTTTGCGATGGCATATGGTGGAAGAGAAGAAGTTCTAGATGCAGTTAAAAAAATAGGAGATAAAATTAAAGAGGGAGAGATTGATGTTGAAAATATCAATGAAAAAGTTTTTTCCGAAGAATTATATACAGATCATGAACCAGAATTGATAATAAGAACTGGTGGAGAAAAAAGAACATCTAATTTCTTAATTTGGCAAAGTCATTATTCAGAATGGATATTTTTGGAGAAGACTTGGCCTGAATTTGAGAAAGAAGATTTAGTTAATGCAATAAAGAATTTCTCAGAAAGAGAAAGAAGATTTGGTAAATAAAAAGGTTAATAAAGCGATTTTCTAGATATAAAATATGAAAATTTTAGCAGCTGGAGACATACATGGAGATTCTTTATTAGCTAGTAAACTAGCAGATAAAGCAGAAAAAGAAAAAGCTGATTTAATCATATTATGTGGAGACATAACTGATTCTATAGAAAAAACAGAAGGATTAGTTGGTCCATTTTTAGAGAAAAAGAAAAAAGTATTATTAATCCCTGGAAATCATGATGGATTTGCTAGTGCTGATTTTTTAGCTGAATTTTATGGAATAAAAAATATACATGGAATCTCTGTTAAATATGAAGATATAGGAATATTTGGGTGTGGTGGGGCTAATATTGGATTAGAACAATTACAAGAAGATGAGATATTTAAATTGTTGAAAAAAGGATTTGATAAGATTAAATATTTAAAAAAGAGAATAATGGTTACTCATGTACACCCCACTGGATCAAAAATAGAAAAATTCTCAGACTTTGTTCCAGGTTCTGAAGGTGTGGAAAAAGCGATTAATAAATTAAAACCAGATATCTTATTGTGTAGCCATGTGCATGAAGCAGATGGAATAGAAGAAAGATTAGATAATACAAGAGTGATAAATGTAGGAAGAAATGGAAGAATAATTAAAATTTAATTCTAAAAAGTTTTAAAAACCCTATTTAAACATATATTTTATGACACAATTAATAATTTCAGAAAAACCATCATCATGTTTAAAGATAGCTGAAGCTTTATCAGATAAAAAATTAGTTAAGAAAAAAGAGGATAAAGTTTATTATTATGAGTTAGAACATAAAGGCGAAAAAATATTAGTTGGATGTGCTGTTGGACATTTATATAATTTAGATGAAAAAGAGAAAGGAAAAGGTTGGACTTATCCTGTATTTGATATTGATTGGAGTCCAAGTTATAAAATATCAAAACAATCTGCATTTACAAAAAAATATTTAGATATTCTAAAAAAAATTGGAAAAGAAGTAGATGAATTTTATAATGGATGTGATGTAGATATAGAAGGAGAATTAATTTTTAAGAATGTTCTAACACAATTGTTTAAAAAGAAGAATGCTAAGAGAATGCACTTTTCAACTTTAACAAAAAAAGAGTTAATTGAAGCTTATGAAAATGCAGCTCCAACTATAGATCTCAAATTAGCTGAAGCAGGAAACACAAGACATTTTTTAGATCATTATTATGGTATAAATTTATCAAGAGCTTTGACTTTAGCAATAAAAAATTCTACAGGGATGCATAAAATATTAAGTTCAGGAAGAGTACAAGGTCCTGCATTAAAAATTTTAGCAAAAAGAGAGTTAGAAATAAGATCATTCAAACCAGTTCCATTTTGGCAACTAGAATTAAAAGCAACAGCAGAAGATAAAGAGATAATAGCATTACACAAAGAAGATAAATTTTGGGATAAGAAAAAAGCAGATACTTCTTTAAAAAATACAAAAGGAAAAAAAGCTATTATTGATAAAGTAAATAAAAAAGAATTTTTACAAAATCCACCAAATCCTTTTGACTTAACAGCTTTACAATTAGAAGCTTATAAAACATTAAGGATCTCACCAAAAGAAACTTTGAGTTTAGCTCAAAGTTTGTATTCAAATTCTTATATTTCATATCCAAGAACAAGTTCTAATCAGCTTCCAGAAGCATTAAATTACAAAGAGATAATAAAAAATTTAACAAAACAAACTAAATACAAAAAATTAGCTGATGAACTTCTTAAAGGTAAACTAATTCCCAATAATGGAAAGAAAACAGATCCTGCACATCCAGCAGTATATCCTACAGGAGAGATCCCAAAAAGTATTACAGAAAGGGAACAAAAATTATATGATCTAATTGTAAAAAGAACATTAGCAACATTCTCAACACCTGCAAAAAGAGAGACTGTTAGTATTGAAATAGATATTAATAAAGAAATTTTCATAACTAAAGGTACAAGAACAATAGAAGAAGGATGGCATTATTTTTATCATCCTTATGTGATGTTAGAAGAACAAGAACTTCCACATGTAGAAAAAGGAGATGAGTTAAAGATAATAAAAATTTCTATGTTATCTAAAGAAACTCAGCCTCCAAAGAGATACACCCCTGCTTCAATAATAAAAGAATTAGAAAAAAGAAATTTAGGAACTAAAGCTACAAGAGCTAATATCATAGATGCTTTATACCAAAGAGATTATGTTAAAGAAAGATCTTTAGAGGTAACTGATTTAGGAATTAAAACCATAGAAACTTTAGAGAAATATTGTCCAGAAGTTCTTGATGAAAATTTAACTAGACATTTTGAGGAAGAAATGGAACAAATAATGGAAGATAAGAAGAAAGGAGCTGAAGTAATAGATGAAGCTAAAGAAGTTTTGACTAAAATATTAAAACATTTCAAAGATAATGAAAAAAAGATTGGAAAGTTATTAGCTGATGCACATGTTGAAACAAGAGATAAAGCAAATCTTATTGGAAAATGTCCAAATTGCAAGCATGAATTAAAAATAACTTTTTCAAAAAAGTATAGATCTTATTTTATTGGATGTAGTGGCTATCCAGATTGTAAGACTATATTTTCTCTTCCCAGGGGGGCTCTACCCAAATCAACTAATAATCTATGTAAAGAATGTAATTTTCCTGTTGTAGCTATGATAAGAAAAGGGAAACGTCCTTATAATTTTTGTATAAATCCTAATTGCAAAACTAAAGAAGAGTATAATAAAAAATTAGAAGAAGAAGCTAGTCACCTTCTTTAAATATTCCATCTTCTTTTATCTCAAAATACATCTCTTTCTTAATTGGTTTGATTAATTTTATTTTTCTTTTAATATTTTTATCTAGCTCTATTAAACAATTACAATATCTCTCTACGATATTATGTCCAACCATCATTTTTTCATCAATATTTATGTTACTATAAACTTGATTTGTTATTAAGATAGGAATTTTTAATTCTTTTAGATTTCTTAATTGAGAAATTAACATGTTATTAGCTAGATCTTTATGGCCCTTTACCATCCTTCTATAATACATCCCAATTGTGTCTACAACAACTAAAGAAAAATTTCCTTTTTCTATTAATGATTTTAATTCTTTAATCTTAACTCCTTGTTCTTTAAAATTTTTAATTTTCAATAAAAATAAATTATCTAAGTATTTTTGATAATCTTCTTTAGTTAATTGTTTTAGTCTATCTAAAGAAAAACTATCTTCTACATCTAAATATATAACTTTTTTATCTTGTTTTAATAAATTAAGTGTAGCTAACATACCACATGTTGTTTTTCCAGTAGCAGCTTTTCCATATAATGCGCTTATATGATCTCCATAACCACCTAAAAATTCATCTAAGTCTTTACTTCCTGTACTAATCATCATTTGAATATAATAAAGAAATTTAAAATTCTTTCTAATAAAAATAAACGGCTTTGTATAATAACTAGTTGTCTTTTTCTACAAAGCTAAAATAAACGAAAGATTTATATACACCATGTATACACATAAAATATATACAAAATGGCAGATATATTCAATACAATTATCTTATGTGATGATTGTAATAAAAAAACAAAGAAGACAGAGATAGTTAAAGAAGGATTCATAATAAGAACAGCTACATGTCCTAACTGCAATAAAAAATGGCATCACCCTACAGATATAGAAAATTATAAAAAGTTTGAAAGAATTAAACAAAAAATATTCAATGTTAAACTAAGAATGGTG
>JASLOB010000033.1 GCA_030745695.1 Candidatus Nanoarchaeia archaeon
TTAAAATATTCCATAAAAATAAATAATGCAACTACTCCACCAATAATATAAAGCCAATTAACCATTATATTATGTATTTATCGATTATATAAAATTTACTTGTTAAAATAATACCTTCTTAGGAATGGAAAATTTAAATTAAATAATAATTAACCCTCACACCCTTATATTTCATATGGAATTATTTTTATTAAAAATTCTCTTTAATTCATAAATACAAGCTTTATACTATTAAAATATTAAATAATCTTAATTTAATTAATAAATAATGTAAAAAATATAGATAGTTGATATAAGCTCTAAAACTTAAGAATTTTAACGATTTATTTTTTCTTTTTATTTATATATTATAAATATTTATATTATATTATATTTATATTATTAATCATAATTACTTTTGAGTATAACAAATTTGTTGTCATTCTTTAGTTCCATAAGAAGAAAAGGTGTAAATATTTAATGAAATAACAAAAAAATTTGTTTTTACAAAAAAATTTGTTCCAAAGGAAATAAAGGTGGTGCTGTGTTGTAATAATCTTTAAATAATATTTTAATAATTTTTATTGTAATGAGGCAAAAAGAGTTAGATGGTTTCTTTGAAAAATTTCTTGAAAAAGATCCACTATTTATCAATAAAAAAGCTTTACAAGGTAATTATACCCCAAAAAATCTCCCACATAGAGAAGATCAAATTAACCAAATAGCTGGAGTTTTAGCTCCTGCTTTAAGGATGGAAAAACCCTCTAATATTTTTATATATGGTAAGACTGGAACAGGTAAAAGTTTGTGTATAAATTATATTGCTGATAATTTATTAGTTACAGCAGAAAAAAATAAAATTCCTCTAAAAATAATCTATTTGAATTGTAAATTAAAGAGAGTAGCAGATACAGAATATAGACTAATTGCACAATTAACAAGGGAATTTGGGGTGGATGTTCCTGCAACTGGGTTGCCTACAGAAGAAATTTATAAATTATTTGTTAAACAATTAGATAAAGAAAAAAGATTATTATTAATTGTTTTAGACGAGATCGATCAATTAGTTCATAAAACTGGAGATGAAATCTTATACAATTTAACTAGATTAAATACAGAATTGAAAAATTCTGAAGTAACTTTAATTGGAATAAGTAATGATTTATTGTTTGTAGATAATCTAGATCCCAGGGTAAAAAGTAGTTTGAGTGAAGAAGAGTTAGTTTTTCCACCATATAATGCAATCCAATTACAAAGTATCTTAAAACAAAGGGCAAAATTAGCTTTTAGAAAAGATGTTATTGAAGAAGGAGTTATAGAAAAATGTGCAGCTTATGCTGCTCGGGATCATGGAGATGCTAGAAGGGCATTAGAATTATTAAGAGTTGCTGGAGAGATAACTGAAAGAAAAAATGAAAATAAAATTATAGTTCAACATATAGATGGGGCTGAAGATAAAATAGAGAGAGATAGAGTCTTAGAACAAGTTAATACCCAACCAAAACAATTCAAATTAACATTATATTCTATTTTCAATGTTTGTACTAATGGAAACAGTAATGGAAACCCCATTTTTACAGGAGATATTTATGAAATTTACAAACAATCATGTATCAATTGTGGATTAAAACCATTAACACAAAGAAGAGTTTCAGATATAATAGCAGAGTTAGATATGTTAGGAATGATAAATGCTAAAGTTATTAGTAAAGGAAGATATGGAAGAACAAGAGAAATAAAATTAGCAATCCCAAATGCAACCATCCCAAAAATTAATGATATACTAAAAGAAGGTTTAGGTTTATGAAGGAAGTTATAAAATCCTTTATGGATAAAAAAATTCTTTTAAGCCCAGACGTTATCGAAAATATTAATGAAGATAATTTAGATTTAATTGAAGAGTTAAATGAAAAAAACATTATAGTTTTGACTAATGATCTATTGAATGGAGATAAAGAAGAAAAAACAGAAATTAAAAAAGATAATAGAGAAAGCATAGAGAGAAAAGTAAAAATAGTAAAAAGTTATGAAGCTGATCCTCAAAAAATAGAAGTTAAAGATTTTGTCTCTCATTTTAAATCTAGATATAATAAAATAAAAAATATTTTAATTAATAGACAAGATTTACAAGATGTTTTGTCAATAAATAAAGGAATTGAAAAAAATAATGAAAATATCTCTTTTATTGGACTAGTTTTTAGTAAAGATCTAACAAAAAATGGAAATATTGTAATTAAATTAGAAGACATTACTGGAGAGATAACTGGAATAATTAATCAAGAGAAAGAATGTTTTGAAATAGGAAAAAATTTAGTTTTAGATGAGGTTATTGGGGTTAAAGGATTTATAAGAAATAAAGTTTTATTCATAAATAATATCTACATTCCAGATACACCTTATAATAAAGAATTGAAAAAATCTGTAGATGAAGTTTATGCTGCTTTTATTAGTGATGTGCATATAGGGAATAAAGTATTTCTAAAAGAAGAATTTGAGAAATTTATTGAATGGATAAACGGAGAATTAGGGGATGAAAAACAAAAAGAAATATCTTCTAAAATAAAATATTTATTTTTAGTTGGAGATTTAGTAGATGGAATTGGGATATATCCAGATCAAGATAAGGAATTAATTATTCCAGACATTAGAGGGCAATATGATTTGTTAGCAGATTATCTAAGCAAGATAAGAAAAGACATAAGTTTGATTATTTGTCCTGGAAATCATGATGCAATGAGATTAAGTGAACCCCAACCTTATTTAGATAAAGATTTAGCAAAGAATGTTTGGGCTCTTCCAAATACATTTTTAGTTAGCAATCCTGCTTTAGTGAATATTCATTCTTCTGATGATTTTAGTGGATTTGATGTTTTAATGTATCATGGAAATAGTTTACATTATTTTATAGATAATGTAGATACTTTAAGATTTGGAAATGCAAGAGATAACGCTAGTTTGGCTGCAAAATTTTTAATGCAGAAAAGACATTTAGCTCCAACACATGGTT
The DNA here is from genome assembly GCA_030745695.1 of Candidatus Nanoarchaeia archaeon. GTDB lineage: Archaea > Nanobdellota > Nanobdellia > SCGC-AAA011-G17 > JACPNG01 > JACPNE01. The sequence goes on from JASLOB010000033.1 coordinate 2,987, forward strand.
CTGATGTTTATATGGCTTCTAAGGAAGATAATCTAGTTATAGAAGAGATTCCTGATTTTTTTGTTTTAGGAGAAATGCACAGACCTGATTCAACTAATTATAATGGGACAACAATAATTAATTGTTCATGTTGGCAAGGAAAAACACCTTATCAAGAAAAAATGGGAAACAACCCTTTACCAGCAAGAGTTTCTATTGTTAATTTAAAGACAAGAGAAATTAATATTATAAAATTTGATGAGAATGATAAATAAATATTTTGATAAAATAGAAAAAGAAGTAAACAAATGTTATGAATTAGCTAATAAAGCTAGATCTTTAAATTTAGATCCTGAAGAAAAATCCGAAGTAATTCTTGCAAGAAATATGGTAGAAAGAGTTGAAGGATTAATAAGTACAGTTGCTCCTCAAATTAAAGATAGTGGAATGGCAGAACGAATAGTTGAATTGGAAAAAGAGTATGATAAATTAGACTGGAGGGTTGCATTAAAGATTGCTTTAGAAGTTGCCCAAGCGAAATTTTGTGAGTTTGAAGATAAAAGAGAGGCAATGGAAGTAGGAATTAGAGTAGCTCTAGCTTATTTAACTTCTGGAGTGGTTTCTAGTCCATTAGAAGGTTTTGTTGCATTAAAAATTAAAGAAACAAATGATGGAAAAGAATATTTTTGTTTGATGTTTGGTGGCCCAATAAGAAGTGCAGGAACAACAATTATTTGTGGAATGTTATTAGCTGCAGATTATGTTAGAAAGAACATGGGTTACGCTCCTTACGATCCTAGTGAACAAGAAGTAAAAAGAATGGTGACTGAACTTTATGATTATCATGAAAGAATTACAAATCTACAATACCTTCCAAGTGAAGAAGAGATTGAATTTTTAATGAGAAATTTATCTTTACAAATTTCAGGAGATCCAACAGAGAAAGTTGAAGTAAGTAATTATAAAAATCTCCCTAGAATAGAAACTGATTTTATTAGAAATGGGCCATGTTTAGTTTTGGGAGAGGGATTGGCTCAAAAGTCTCCTAAAATGTGGGTTAAAATATCTAAGTGGAAAAATGATTTTGAATTACAAAATTGGGATTATATAAATGAATTTGTTATTCTCCAAAAAAAGATAAGATCTAAAGGTGAAGTAAAAAAAGAAACAGAAAAGATAACTCCAGATTATAATTATATTAAAGATTTAGTTGCAGGACGTCCAATTTTAACACATCCATTAAGGACAGGAGGGTTTAGATTAAGATATGGAAGAACTAGAATTTCTGGATTGAGTAGCATGGCAATGCATCCAGCTACTATGATAATTTTAGATGAGTATATTGCTACAGGAACACAGTTAAGATATGAAAGACCTGGAAAATCAAGTGCAATGGAACCTTGTGATACTATTGAAGGGCCAATTGTTAAACTAAAAAATGGAGATGTTTTATTTTTAGATTCAGAACAAGAAGCAAAAGAAAATTTAAAGAATGTTAAAGAAGTTATATTTTTAGGAGACTTCTTAGTTAATTATGGGGAGTTTTTTAATAGAGGCCATAGATTAGTTCCTTGTGGTTATAATGAAGAGTGGTATCAACAAGAAATAAAAAAATTAAAAACAAAAGATAAATTAATTGAAGAGTTGAAGAAAGATAGATTTTTTCATATAACTGGGAAACAAGCTTTTGAATTATCTAAAAAACATAATATTCCACTACACCCAAGATATACTTATCATTGGAATGATATTGATAAAGAACAGTTTAATAGTTTTATAGAGTGGTATAAAAAAGGAAGTTTAAATGAATCTAAAATTTTATTACCATTTGTTTATGATTTAACTTCAGAAATAAAAGAAAGAGATCCTAAAAGAGTTTTAGAATTACTTGGGGTGCCACATAAAGTAGCTGAGAAAGAATATGTTGTTATAGAAGGAGATCATGCTTATACACTTTATAATCTTCTTAACTTAGATAATTTGACTAAAGAAGAAAATGTTTTAGAATTAATAAACAAAATTTCTAAGATTATTGTAAGGGATAAATCTGGAACTTTTATTGGAGCAAGAATGGGTAGACCAGAAAAAGCTAAGCTTCGAAAGTTGACTGGAAATCCTCATATGTTATTTCCTGTTGGAGAACAAGGTGGGAGAATGAGGAATCTACAAACAGCATTAACTAAAGGAAAGATAACTTCAGAATTTTCAAGTTTTTATTGTGATAAATGTAAGAAAGAAACTATTTATCCAAAATGTGAAGTTTGTGAAGAGAAAACTGTTATGGGTGGATTTAAGAGAAGAAATATTGATGTTGATCATTATTTTAAACAAGCACTAAAAAAAATAAAATTAAAAGAGTATAATGAATTGATAAAAGGGGTTAGAGGAACTTCTAACAAAGATCATATTCCAGAGAATATGGCTAAAGGAATTCTAAGAGCACAATATAATCTTAATGTTAACAAAGATGGAACAATAAGATATGACATGACTGAAATGCCTATAACTCATTTTAAAGCTAAAGAAATTGGGACAAGTATTGAAAAATTAAAAAAATTAGGTTATGAAAAAGATATTAATGGAAATAAATTAGAAAATGAAGATCAATTAATTGAGATAAGACCACAAGATGTTATTCTTCCAGCTTGTCCTACTGCCCATGAAGAAGAAGCAGATAAAGTTTTAACAAGAATTGCTAATTATATTGATGACTTGTTAGTTAAATTTTATGGATTGAAGAAATTTTATAATGTTAAACAGAGAGAAGATTTAGTTGGACATTTAGTTATTGGATTAGCACCACACATAAGTGCAGCAATTATTGGAAGAATAATTGGATTTAATAAAACACAAGGATGTTTCTCACATCCATTATGGCATTCTGCACAAAGAAGAGATTGTGAGGGTGATGAAAATTGCGTTATGTTGTTAATGGATTCTTTATTGAATTTTTCTAGACATTACTTGCCAAATAATAGGGGAGCAACACAAGATACTCCTTTAGTCCTAACTTCAATATTAACTCCAAGTGAAGTAGATGATATGGTTTTTGATATGGACTTAGTTTGGGAATACCCTCTAGAATTGTATGAAGCAGCACAAGAATATAAAGATCCTAGAGATATCAAACTTCTTCAATTAATAGATAGACTAGGAAAAGAATCTCAATTTGAAGATTGGGGTTTTACTCATGATGTTTCAGATATGAATATCGGAATTTTGTGTAGTGCTTATAAAAATATTCCTTCAATGATGGAAAAAGTTTTGGGACAAATGGAGATTGCTTCTAAGATAAGGGCAGTAGATGAGATTGATGTTGCTAGATTAACTATAGAAAGACACTTCATAAGAGACATAAAGGGAAACTTAAGAAAATTTTCAATGCAGCAATTTAGATGTGTTGCTTGTAATGAAAAGTTTAGAAGACCACCTTTAGCTGGCAAATGTACAAAATGTAATAGAAAATTAATTTTTACAATATCTCAAGGTAGCATTATTAAATATTTAGCACCAAGTATGCAATTAGCAGAACACTATAATGTTTCTAATTACTTAAAACAAACTTTAGACTTAACCCAACAAAGAATAGATGGTGTTTTTGGTAAAGAAAAAGAAAAACAAGAAGGATTAAAGAAGTGGTTTTAATTATACTCCAATTATCTCTTTCTGAAATATAGATTTAGTTATCTTTAAATAATAATATCACTTTTATATTTAGTATGAAAAAAAGAGGTCAAGCAACGATTTTTATAATCCTTATTATAGTTATCTTAGGAATAATATTTTTTCTTATTTCAGCTGGAAATAGACTTGTTCCTTCACTTGAACCAGAAGAATTTCCTGATTTAGAATTATATGTTCAAGGATGTTTAGATGATATTGTTAAAATTGCTGAAAGTAGTCCAATTGTTAGAGCAAATACACCTGGAACAACATTTGAATCTAGACTAGAAGACTATGTTGAATCAAATCTTCCTTTAATTTGTGATGATTTTTCTATATTTAATGAGTATGAATTAAATGTAGAACCTTTAGAGAATGTAAAAGCTACATTAAATCCTAACAGAAATTTATTCGTTGAAGTTGAGTGGCCTATAAAGATAACAAGAGGAGATAAAGTAGTTATAATAAAAGATTTTTTTACAAAAGATAGTTTAAGTGTTTCTTGTTGTTTTGATATAGCTGTAGATTCTAATTGTAAATCTATTGAATCAAGACAAGTTAATGCATGTGGGATATCTAAAAATTTTAATCCAGGAGATGATATAAGTTTTAATTATGATGGGCTAGGTGATGTTTGTGTTGCTTGTTAATAATAAATTATTCAAATTGATTTTCATTATAATTTTAATAGTTCCAATATTATTAATTTATGCTCAAGGAAATAGTGGAACAGTAAATTTTGAAAAAATTTTAAATTGTAAAGATCAAGGATTTAATCATTGTAATTTAGTTTTAAGTCCGATCTATAAATATCCTGGTTCAAATTCTAATTTTGGTAATTTTGGATATACTTTTCCTCCAGATGGACCTTACTCTGAAGCCATTGTAGATTGTGGAAATAAGAATGATGTAACTTTAGCTGAATATAATGGGGAAACTTGGATTCCTATACAAAGTAGATTATTTGGAGAAGGAGATAATAAGTTCGTTAACATAACAACAAATAGATTGGGAACTTTTGCTTTAATAAGAACAGAAGCATGTGTTGTGCAATGTGGAGATGGTTCTGGAGCTTATTCTTTAAGTCCTTTTAATGCTAATGTAAGGGCTGGTAGAAATCTTATCTTTAATTTATGTGGAATGCTTCCTGGATGTCAAGCATTAGAAGATGGAGTTTGTAGTAATAGTTGTACACAAAATATAGATCCTGATTGTGGAGAATGTACGAATAATGGTGGAGATTGTTGTTTGTTATCTAAAGATGATGTTTGCGATTCAGATTGTGGGGATTTTGACCCTGATTGTACAACATTAGCAAAAGGGGATAGAAATTCATGTTTTAATTCATGTGATGGGGTTTGTGATTCTAGTTGTGCTTATGGTACTGATCCCGATTGTATAGACCTTCCATCAAATGTACAAGGACAAAAAGTTCAATGTGCTTATTGTGGTGATGAGAAATGCAATCAAAATGAGGCTTTAACAAGAAGTTGTGAAGAAGATTGTGGTGTTTGTGGAGATGAAACTTGTAATCAATGGGAAACTTTCGAATCACAATTTAGTAGCACACATGTTTATTGTCCTGAAGATTGTTTAGATGATGGAGAGGATAAGGGTGATGAAGTTTTTTGTTTTTTATATGGTACTGAAATATTAATGTCAGGAGGAGACACAAAAAATATAGAAGAGATAGAGATTGGAGATATAGTAAATGGATTTGATCAATCATCAAAAAAAATAATTGATACAA
>JASLOB010000034.1 GCA_030745695.1 Candidatus Nanoarchaeia archaeon
TAAACTATAATTTTAAATATCTAAAATAGTTATTTATTCTATGAAAAAATTGGTGATAATAGTTTTAGTAGTGTTGCTAATCAATTCTGTTTATGCTTATGAATTACAACCAACTCAATTAAGCAGTTATGCTCTAGCTATAAGAGGGAAGGGTGTAGGTCCAGCTTTTCAAGGAATAGCTCAAGCTCAAATAAAACAAATGGTTATTACAGGAATAAGTAAAGAATATCCTGAGTTTGGAGAGGTATATGGTTGGATTACTGCTCCTCAACAACAAGTGATAAATGAGATAGGAAAAGGAAATCCAGAACAAGCAAAACAACTTTCTGAAACAATGTCTTTTGTTCAAGGAGGGCCTTTATCTTATTTAGAAGGAAAATCTATACAACAAGTTTGTCAACAAGATAAGGATGCTTGTAAAAATGTTCAATGGGGACAATTTTTATATGCTGCTACTGCAAAACCAATTCCTAAAAATCATAGAGTGGACAATCCAAATATAATCAAAAAAAAATTTCGAGCATTTTCAACAACAGGAAACGTTATTTTTAAAGATGTTATTAATGATAAAACAAATAGATCTAGAACTATAATAAAGATAGATGTTCCAACTACAAGAATAGATAATGAACCACATGATGTTTTATTTACAAATGAAGAAGCTGTTTTTATGATAGAAAAAGCTAATTTTGATAATATAAGAAAATCTGAGTTATGGACTCCAGATGAATTTCTAAGATTAAATGAAGCTGAGAATATTATTGTTAATGCTAATACAAATACTAAAGAAATTTATTTTATATCTGCTGGAAGTTTTTTAAAATTTGATAATATTAATTATAATAATTTAGAAGAAGGATCTTGGTTAAGATTTGTAAATAATAGATTAATAGAAGCAGATATATCCCCAAAACAAAATACAATTTATAATATAAATAATGTTCTTATTAAACTATTAGTTAATTCTAATTTAAAATTTTCAAATAATAAGATTTTTTTAAGAGGTAATTATTCTGAGGTATGTTTTGAAAGTTGTGATTTTAGTAGAGATTCTTATAGAATTTATGGTGATGTTGTTATTGATAATAAATTAATAAGAAAATTAAGAGATGATTTTAAAGTAAAACATAAATCAAAAACTTTTACTCTTAACAATGCTATAGAGATTTTAAGAGATAAATTTAGATTATTTGGGATAACTGATGTAGAAGATAGAGATAAATTTAGAGTTAAGGGTAATAATATTATTTTGTTAGATAAAGGTTCTGTTCAAGAAGATTTCATAAAAGTAAATGATGGGGTGTATGAAGGAAAAGGGGATTATGAATTAACAGTAAAAGAATCTAAGTTTAGAATTCCTGGAAAATATAAATTAGAAATTAAAAATAATCAATATAGACTAACTGGAGATGTTAATGATGGAGTATTAATTATTGATAATGATGTTTATTTTGTTGAAGATGTTTTAAAGAAAAGTTATTTATTAGATAGAAGATTAATTGGAAATTCAAATTTAAAAATTAAAGATTTAGATTACACATTTAATTTTAGAGAAGAAGATTTGAATGGATTAAACACTAGAACATTAAAAATAAAACAAGGAAGAAAAGAAATAAGATTTGTTGGTGGTAATTTTGATAGATCTTTAAAGAATTTATATAAATCTATAGAGAAATTTAGACTTAAAATTAAGAACATTTAAATATTAAAAAAATAGTTTAAAAACATGTCAAAAAAGACAGATGAGCATAAAAAAGCCCAAGCTACTTTTTTTGTTATAATTGGATTGGTTATAGTTGTTGCTGTTTTTTTAATTGGGTATTATTATACACAAACTTCTACAGAATTTGGTGTTGAGTTAACTAAAGAAACGGATCTTCCTTTTGAGTTATTAGGGTTGAGAACAAATGTACAAAGTTGTGTTGAAGATGTTTTTACTGATGGAATGTTTTTAGTTGGATTACAAGGAGGGTTTATAGTTAATGGAGAGAGTATATTAGAAACAGAAGAAGGAGATATTGCTTATGGTTATTCTAATGGGGAAAATACTTTGTCTAAAGCTGATAAAATTGAAAAAGAACTTTCAGATTATGTTTCTTTATTAATTCCTTTATGTGCTAATCTAGAAGAATTTAATGATTTTGAATTAGAGTTTAGAGAGCCAACCTCTCAAGTTGATATATTGGGAGAAGAAGTTAACATTAGGGTTAGCCATAGAATTATAGCTAAAGCTGGAGAATCTTCTTATACATTAGATGAACCTTATACTTTTAGTTTGCCAATAAGATTCTCTAATATTTATACATTAGCTCAAGGTGTTATTGCAAGAACTGCTAATGATCCTGAAACTATAGACATAAGTTATTTATTAGATTCTGAATTGGATGTAGATGTTTTTACTTTAGATGATGGTAATGTTGTTTATTCAATAACAGATGAAGAAAGTAAAGTTGATAATGTAGCTTATACATTTGTTTTTGCTACTAAAGTTTAAAATGAAAAAATTAATAGTGTTAATGTTAAGTTTAATTGTTTTTTCTAGTTTTGTTAATATTGTTTTAGGAGAGGAAGCAGATTGGGAAATAGATAATGATGTATTGAAAGTAGGAAAAGCAGAATTTGAATTTT
>JASLOB010000035.1 GCA_030745695.1 Candidatus Nanoarchaeia archaeon
TTTATCCCAAATCTAAATTTAATTTTAAAAGATTATACCATAAATCTAATCTTAAATATTTATTATTTTTTTCTAGTGAAGGAGTAGTTACTTTATCTGAAGTTTTTATATGGCCTTTGTTCATCTATCTATTGTTCAAAAATTTTCTTATTGTAGGATATACTGGCTCATTAATTTATGCATCTACACTTATTGTTATATTTATAGCATCTAAATATACTGATTCAAATAAAAAATTTAAATTAATGTCTTATGGTTCAAAATTATATGCTCTATCTTGGATATTAAAAATTTTCACTAAAACCTCTTTGTTAGCATATTCTTTTAGTGCTTTATCTGGAATAACAAGAACACTTTTTATGACACCTTATATGTCTATATTTTATGATAAATCAAGCAAAAATACTTTAGAACATGTAATAGTCAAAGAAACATATGTAGGATTGGGATATCTTATTTTATTATTAATATTGTTCTTCACAAAAAATTTTACTATTTTATTTATATTTACATCATTAATGTCTCTTGTCCAAGGAATGTATAAATAAAATGAAATTAAAGAGTTTATTAAAAAATAAATTAACAAAAAAAGAACTAGAATTATTACCCACTTCTTTTGATGTAGTTGGATCTATTTTAATATTTTTGGATTTTCCTAAAGAATTAATTAAAAAAGAAAAATTAATTGCAAACATTTTACTTAAAGAACATGAAAATATAAAAACTATAGTGAAAAAAACTGAATTTTATAAAGGAAAATATAGAACACCAAAAATTAAGATTATTTTAGGAGAGAAAACTAAAGAATCAACATACAAAGAAAATGAGGTTATAACAAAATTAAATATAGAAACTTGTTATTTTTCCCCAAGATTAGGAAATGAAAGATTAAGAATTTCTAAACTAATTAAATCAAAAGAATCTATTTTAGTTATGTTCTCTGGAGTTGGAATTTATCCTTTAGTCATCTCAAAAAATTCTAAAGCTAAAGAAATTTATGGGATTGAATTAAACAAAGAAGCACATAAATATGCTCTAGAAAATCTTGAATTAAATAAAGTTAATAATGTAAATTTAATAAAGGGAGATGCCAAAAAAATAATTCCTAAATTAAACAAAAAATTTGATAGAATAATAATGCCTCTTCCTAAAAACGCTAAAGATTTTTTAAAAGATGTATTAAAAGTTTCTAGAAAAAATACAATAATCCATTTTTATGATTTCCAACATGAGAATGAATTTTCTAAAACAAAAGAAAAGATAAGAAAGCATGTTAAAAAATTTAGAATTTTAAGAACTATAAAATGTGGACAGTACGCTCCACGAAAATATAGAATATGTGTTGACTTTAAAGTTCTTTAAACAATTCTTTTTTTACTTTTAGTACACTTGGTGTTTCACCACCATGCCAACTCATTTTAGGATGAACTCTTATTGGATAAATTCTTTCAGAATTATCGTCTAAAACTAAAGCAGATCCTTTTAAATCAGGAAGCTCATTCATATATCTTTGAACATCTGATAATAAATAAGTCTGCATCATACTATTAAGAGCTTCTATATCTATCTTTGATGTTAATCTGTGTGAAATAACTATATCGCTTTGAGTTAAAACATCTTTATGTATCTCTCCAGGTTGTTGTGTAGCTAAAACTAAACTTATTCCTGGTTGTCTTCCTTCTCTTAATAATTGAACTAAAGAATCTGTAGCTGAAGTTTTTCCTTCTTTGGGTAATAACTCATGAGCTTCATCAATTAGAACCCAGATTAATGGTTCTTCAGTTTCTCCAGTATATGTTAGACTAGCATGCCCTCTTATATCATCTAATTCTTCATATTTTCTATAAGTAATCCTATCTTCTATTAATTTTCTAGAAATGATTCCAACAACCAATCCTTTAATACTCCAATTTCCAGCTATAGAAGTATAAGGACTTAAGTCTATAACTGATGCTTGTCCAGGTTTTATTAAATCTTTAATTTCTGTTCCATATTCTTCAAACAAACCCCATCCATCCGCTGCTACAAATCTGTTTTCTACTGCATTTTTTACATTTTGATCTGCAGTTTTATCTTCTCTAATAACATTGATTATATCTTGTATAGAGAAACTTTCTTTTTTCTTTAATGATTTAATAGATTTTTCTATTAAAACTCCATGTGAACTAGTTAAACTAACTCCAAAAGTAATGCACCAATCTGAAGCACCTAGTTCTTTTGTTTTTATTGAAAATTTGTAATCACTTGGCAATCCTTTCTGTTTGTAAGTGTCATGAAAACCCGTAGGTGTGTATATTTTTATATCAAAATTTTTAGGTTCTAAATCCCACTCTGCTAGTAAATCTTTTTGTCTTTCATTTCCATATTTCATTGTCCAAAATATTCCCATAGTATCAAATAAAAGAAAAGATATTTTTTTGTTAAGCTCTTCAGGAAGACTAGCCATCTCTTCTGCCATAACACTTAATGTTGTAGATTTTCCTGAACCTCTCTTTCCTGCAACTAAAATAACATGTGGTTTGTTAACGTCTAAAAAAATGTTATTACTTAAAGAAGTAGTTTGGCCCATCCTAACATAACCTTTTCCTAGAAATATTGATCCTTCTTTACCAAACTTTTTTTTATCTTCTTCATCTCTTCCTATAATCATATCATAAGGCATAAACAATAAGCTATATCAAAATATAAAAAGATTCTTAAATATCTAATGTTTATTTACCCATTCAATCTCTTCTTTAGTTAAATCAAGATAATCTTGTAAATTATTGTTATTTAACATAACATTATAATAATAAAAATCATTTAATGCTCTCTTTACAGAAATATTTGATCTTAATGCAATTTTTCCAGCTATATCTTTCTTTTTCCTGCTTACTAAAAACCATAATTTTTTATTGTTTTTAGGACTTCTTCTTGTTTTTTTATAATTCATA